>NZ_CATKPN010000030.1:0-123032 GCF_949767245.1 Pseudomonas sp. IT-P176 | reverse complement strand
GCTGGGGGACTACAACATCAAGTCGCCGTATTTCGACTATCTGGGGCCAGCCAGTATGAGGGCTTCGCATCCTGAATATCCGCAGAGTCTGACCAAACAAACGCTGCGGCTCAACGTGTCGCAAACCCCCAATGCTTCCCATCGTGGCTGGGCCGGCATGCCCTACACGCTCTATGCCGACGGCGCAGTGCTCAAACAGGGCGTGCTGGATAAGTCCGGGCAAGTGCTGATCGACCACCAGGTCGTGACCCGGAGCTACCGGTTGGTCATGGCCAACGGGGTGAGCCACCACATCCCGGTGCCTACCGACTACCGCAACGCCGAGCAGGCCCACCTGGCCAATCGCGGCTTGCATAACCACCTCTCGCAAGCGGACCCCGAGATGAGTCAACCCACATCGCACACGGACCACCGCGCGCTGTACGTCACGGTGATCAATGGAGTGAGTAAACAGGAGGGGAAAACACCATGAGGCAAGACGACATCGTGTCTCCGGCCGCACTCCAGCACACCCAAGAGGTGACCTGCATCCCGCGCTGGTACGTGCAACGCACCGAATACCCGCCCGCAATGGCGACTTACGACCCGCTGATCAATGGAGAGGAAGCCTTCGAGGCGGTGCATCTGGCTATCGCGCAAGCTAAAAAGTCCATCGACATCATCTGTTGGGGATTCCAGCCGTCGATGTACTTTATCCGCGATGGCAGCGCTCCGAGCATTGGTCAACTGCTGATGGACAAAGCCAAGGACGGGGTCGCGGTTCGGATACTGGGCTGGGAAATGCCGTTCAACAGCGCGGGTGCCGGAGGCGAGGCTAACTTGCCCGGCAAAGGTACCTTGCGCATCCAGGATCGGGCGCTGCAAAGCTCCTCCAAGAAGCAGTACGACGAAGACCGGAAGTGGTTTGCCGAATGTGCGGTCTCGGACGGTAATGCGGCCCAGCATGTCGCGCTGAAATTGCCGGTGTTTGTCAGTCGCGGTTTCGACTTCAATGAACGAGTGGAAATCGAACATCAAGTGCGGCGTGCGCGTCTAGATCCGCAGGTCAGCAGCAAGACGCGCTTTACCCTGGCAGCGACCGCGACGCACCATCAAAAAACCGTGCTGGTCGACTTTGAACTGGCGGACCGCGCTGTTGGGTTCGTCATGGGTCACAACATGCTTGATGAGTACTGGGACACCAACGCCCATTCGGCGCTTAACCGTTCCGAGGCCACCAAGCCTGCACCCAATAGAGGGCCACGCGGCAAGACCCCGCGCCAGGATATTTCCAGCCGCGTCAGCGGGCCGATTCTGGAAGCCCTGCACCACAACTTCGCCAAGGCCTGGCGCAAGGAAACCGGTGAAAACCTGATTGCCTCACGCCAGTCCATGCAGCTTGGACCGCAGCTGCAATGCACCCCGGACGCCACCCGACAAATCGCGCAGATCGTCCGCACCCAGGCCCAGAAAGAAAAGCGCGATATCGAGCAGCTCTACCTGCAAGCGGTCAACAACGCGACCCAGTTCATCTACATCGAGAACCAGTACTTTCGCTGGCCACCCCTGGCCGATCTGATCAAGGCCGTGGCAGCCGGCCAGACCCAAGCCGGGCGCGACCCGGGCCTACACGGTCCCTTGCACCTGTTCGTCATCACCAATGCCAGCGAAGACAGCGTAGGGCCCGGCGCTGTCAATACCCAGCGCATGCTCGCCAGCCTCGGAAGGGCCGAGACCATTCCCGAAGTCACCAAGCTACAGCGCATCGAAGCGGTGAAAAAAGACGCCACGCCCCAGCCACGACCTGAACCCCGCGACCGCGTCGGGCATCGGGAACTGGCCGACTGGCAGGCCGAGCTCGACAGGCAAATCCGCGTGGTCAAGGACAGCACGATTACGCCCGAAGAGCGTCCCGGCCTGAAGGTCCACCTGTGTTCGTTGGTTGCACCCGACTCGCCCGCTGGCAACTGGATGCCGGTGTACATCCACTCCAAGCTGATGATCGTCGACGACGTGTTCACCACTCACGGCTCGGCCAACATCAACACCCGCAGCATGCAGGTCGACAGTGAGCTGAATATTGCCCATGAGTGGGCGAGTGTGACGCAGGCGCTGCGGCGGCGGTTGTGGGATATGCATACGGATGGGAAGGGCGCGCAGGATGATCCGGGGGAGGCGTTCGAGGAGTGGCAGGACATCATCGATAAAAACAAAGAACGCCAGGATGACAAGGTTATGGGGACACCGTACGCCCCCCTCGTTGAGTTTTATTACGACAAAGCCACGCTGAAGGACCTCGACTGATGCGCCGCGTTCTTTTGTTGTCATGCCTGCTGCTGGCGGCCTGCGACAGCCGCAGCACCTTTACCTATATGAAGAAGGATCCTCATGTGAATCCGCTCACCGATATCAAGGCCAACCTGGCCTTTACTTGTGTACACGAACAAATCCCCGCGCCCTCCACCGAAGCCGATGTGCTGTTTCAGTACGCCCGTTGGCTACAGAAAAACAATCAGCTCAAGCAGGACAAGAGCGTCGATGTCGAGATCGAGCGCCTGTACCGCATTGCCGCTGAGAACGGCCATTACAAGGCCAATATCAATTTACAGAACGGTGCCATGCGCGGGCACTTCCAGCTTCGGGGCGACGAGCATTTGCGCTTGAGTCAACGACTGATCAGCGAAGGTGTGGCAACGGGTTATTACTTCGTCGGAATCTTCCTGCAACAGGGTTCGGCTGGACTGAAGCAGGATCCAGAAATGGCCCTGCGTTACTACCGCAAGGCTGCCGATAGCGGCAATGCCCAAGCCCAGGCGTATGTGGGTAAGAAACTGGCGCCGAGCGACATGGCCCCGGCCATTGCCCAGCAAATGCGCCGCTGTGCGGCTGAACAAGGTAATGGAGAGGCTGCTCGTGCATTAGGTGTCAATCTTCAGGGCAAAGGGCAATACCCAATAGCGCTCGAAGCTTTTCAACTTGGCGTCGCTGCAGGTGACAGCACTTCTGCTTACAAGTTAGGAAAAGTCTTTCGTAATCCGCCCCCTACCGATGAGCTTGATTACCTCGGTCAACAGGAAGACCTCGAACGCGCGGCACGCTACGAGAAAATCTGGCGAGTGCTCGCCAACTACTCTTACGCCCACCCCAAAGTCCCCGAAATCAACGACATCCTCCCGCTGCCACCGGCCAAGCTGCCCGCTTGGAACGGCAAGCTGCAATGGCTGGAAGAACGCCTAGCCAATGTCCCGCCCGAAAAGCCCAGCGCCGTACTGATCAAGCAACTGGCCAATGCCATGGTGCTCGACCCCGCGACCGGCAGACCCATGCCGGGCTCACCCTCGTTCAGCGAGAGCAACTTCATCGGGCCCACTTGCTTCAGCGGCGAAGCCTGCACGCAGAGCGGCTACTGGAAGATCATGTGGGCCGGGGGCCATGAGTTCTATCAGTTGGTGGGCAGGAATGTGCCCCGCCATTTCTCGCAAGGCGAACTCATGCCTATGGGCCTCGTAGGTTTTTATCAACAGCGTATTTGGCCCCTGCCCGAAAAATACCGGCAAGGGCATATAGGGATCAACTGGGGCCTGCTGGGATGAAGCGCAACATTGCACTGCCCTGGCGGACGCTTTCGCGGGCAAGCCTTGCTCCTACGATGTACGTGGTGAGCACAACACCCCGCTATGCGCGCGATAGTAATCTCAAGCCTTGCTAGTGTTGGCTATCGCGATACTGGCTTGGCGACAGGCTGGTCAGGGCGCGGAATTGGCGGCTGAAGGCACTGTGGTCGGTGTAGCCGCAGCGCAGGGCGATTTCGGTGATGGGCAGGTCTTTGTCCAGCAATAGTCGTGAAGCTTCCTCGAGCCGCGCCTTGTGAATCATCTGCCGTGGGGTGAGCTGGAACACTCGTTTGCAGTGGCGCTCCAGTTGCGCCACGGAAAACCCGGCGAGCGCGGTCAGTTCGGCGAGGCTGATGGGGCGGGCGAAGTGGCTGCGGATATGGGCGTCCACCGCGGCGAGTTTGTGGAATGCCGGATGGTTGGCCTGGGGCAGTTGCAGGTCGCGGGAAATGCCGGCCAGGCCGACTATTTGCCCCTGCAGGTCGCGCAAGGCGAGTTTGTGGGTCAGGCACCAGACCGGTTGGTTGCCGTAATAAAGGTGCAGCTCAAGCTGGTCGGACAGTTCCCGGCCGCTGGCCAGGACCCGGCGATCCTGCTCGGTGTACAGCGGGCCGAAGCGTGCCGGGAACACCCTGTCGGCGGTCAGCCCGAGCAACTCGTCGCTGTGTTTTTTGCCGCAGCGCCGGGCCAGGGTCTGGTTGACGAAGGCGTAGCGGGCCTCGCGGTCCTTGATGAAAAATACCACGTCCGCCAGGGAGTCGAGCAGCGGCGTTATCGCTTGCAGGCTGCTGAGCAAGGTCGGCAGGTCGCAGGGTTTGAAGCTGTTGAGGGTGGGGTACATGGCGCTGAGGGTCTGGTGGCGACCCTCGGGATCATAGTGGCAAGGCGGTCCAACGCAAAGTGCCGGCATGGGATTCAGGGCGCCGACTGCTCATCCAGGCACAGCAAGGTCTCGATTCGCGCCGGGCTGAAGGGTGGGCGGGGTGCCGCGGCCGGCCAGTCGAACAGGTGCTGCACCGCACCGCCGCAGACCCGGCCTTGGCAGGCGCCCATGCCGCAGCGAGTGGCCAGCTTGGCCGAGCGCCAGTCGTGGTGTTCGGTCAGCGCCGCATAGGGCACGTCTTCGCAGCGGCACACCAGGGTGTCCGGTTGGGCCAATGTCTTGAGCTGCGGGTCGAGGGCAAATGCGTTGTTCAAGGCCTTGGCGAATCCCTGCCAACGCGCCCGACGCGGCCACAGCTGCTGGGCCGCCTGGCGCTCGTCCACCGCTGCATGTCCGGCAATCGCGCCTTCCACCAGCGCCAGTTCACTACCACCAAACCCGGTGCATTCCCCGGCAGCGTAATGATCGGTACGGCTGCAGGCCTGCCAGGCATCCACGGCGATGGCCTGGCCGTCGATGGCGCAGTCCAGGGCCTGGCCTAGCTGAATATTGGGGATCAGGCCAAAACCGCAAGCCAGGCGCTGGCATTGCAGTTCAACGATTTTGCCCTGCTGTTGCAGACGCACCCCTTCCAGGCGATCGCTGCCCAAGGCGGCCAGCACATGGCTGGCGGTGCGGTACTGCGGATCGAACAGGCGCAACGACTGCAGCAGCTTGGCCGGCCAGCGCGGCAGTTGTGTGGCGAACCCGGCCACCGCGCTGCGCGAGGCCTGCTCGGCAATGCGCAGCACATGTGCGCCGTGTTGTTTGGCGCTGGCGGCGCTGGCCAGCAACAGTGGGCCGCTGCCGGCGATCACCAGGGTTTCGCCCTGCACCGGCAGGCCACCCTTGATCAGCGCCTGCAGACCGCCGGCGCCAGTGACGCCGGGCAGGGTCCAGCCGGGGAAGGGCAGCAGCAATTCGCGGGCCCCGGTGCACAGGATCAGCTTGTCGTACTCGATCAGCCAGCCATGCTCCGGGTCTTCCACCAGCAACTGTTTTGGTCCGCTACTGGCGATCACCCGGGTGGCGGAGTGAATGCGGATGTTGCTGCAGGCGTCCAGGCGCTGCCGTAGGTTACGGGCCTGGCGCGGCAGATGGGCCTCTGGGCCGTCGCGCCAGATTTGCCCACCCGGCAGCGGGTTGTCGTCGAGCAGGACGATGCGCGCGCCACTGGGCGCGGCTGCCAGGGCGGCGCTGATGCCGGCGGGGCCGGCGCCAATGATCAGCAGGTCGGCATAGTGCTTCATGGGCGGGTCTCCACCTGCATGCCATCCCGGCACAGGGTCTGGCAGGCCAGGCGCCGGCGGCCGTCGATGGTCACCCGGCACTCCTGGCAAATGCCCATGCCGCACAAGGGCGCGCGGCGCTGGCCGGTGACCGAGGTGCGGCTGCAGCCGTCGCCACCCAGGGCCAGCGCGGCGGCCACGCTGGTGCCCTCGTTGACCTGCAGGCGGCGACCGTCGAGCATCAATTCAGGCATACACGGGCTCTCCGAGAAAACGTTGCGGCAGATAGGGTTGGGCGGGCAGGGGCGAGGGTTCGTCGAACAGTTGCGCCACCAGCAAGTCGGCGGTACCGGGGGCCGTCGTCACCCCCAGGCCTTCGTGACCGACCGCCAGCCACAGGCCTTGTTGTTGCGGGTGCTGGCCCACCAGCGGCAGGCCGTCCGGGCTGGCCGCACGCAAGCCGGTCCAGGCGCGAATGCCATTGAGTTGGGTCAGCCCTGGCATGTAGTCGCAGGCGCGCCTGAGCATTTTGGCGAGCATCCAGCCCTCGACCTGCGGATCGCTGGTGCCGAACTGCCGGGAGGCGCCGATGAACAATTGCCCGGTCGGCCGTGGCTGGATGTTGCAGGCAGTCGACGGGCCGCTGGCGTTGTGCGCGCTGGTGACGTAACCCAGCTCCACCAGGGTGTGGGTGACGGTGCCGGGGTAGCGATCAGTAATCAGCAGATGGCCTTTTTTCGGTTCGATCGGCAGTTCCGGGCACAGTTCGGGGGCCTGCACGCCGTTGGCCAACACCACCGCTGCAGCGCTCAGCCATTGCCCGTCTTCCAGGCGCACGCGGTTGCCGTCGAGTTCGCTGACCCGCGCCCGACGCTGCTGGATGTTCGGTGTTTGCAGCATCCAGTCGGCGGTGGCGGGGGCATAGAGGATGCCGTCGCCATTGATCAGCAGCCCGCCCTCCAGACCCTCGCGCAACTCGGGTTCGCGTCGGCGCAGGTCGCTGGCGCCGATCAGTTGGCAGGCCACGCCCTGGGCACGCAGGTTGAGGAATTTGCCATGGGCCACGGCCATTTCCTCGGCATTGGCCGCCAGCCACAGGGTGCCATTGCTGCGGTAGGCGCAACTGTCGGGCAGGGCCGGCGCCTGTTCACGCCAGCGTTGCAGGGAATACTGACTCAGGGCCAGTTCGGCCGGGTTGTCGTCGAGCACCAGCAGGTGGCCCATGCCGGCCGCCGTGGCGCCATGCAGGCCGGCGTCCAGCACCAGCACCCGCAAGCCACGTCGGGCCAGCGCCTGGGCACAGGCGGCGCCGATGATGCCGGCACCGATCACGATCACATCGGCTACCTGGCCCTCGCTCACGGGCGAATGCCCCAGGCGAACGGATCGTCCTGCTCGATGATCAGGCTGGCTTCGGCGCTGATGAAGGCCCGCCCGCGAATGGTCGGGATAATGCGTTCGCCCTGCCATTCATAAGAGCCTTCGAACTGGCTGCCGATGACACTGGCCTGGCGCCAGATCTGTCCGGGCGGCAATTTGTCGTCGGCCGCCAGGCACGCCAGTTTGGCGCTGGTGCCGGTGCCGCACGGAGAGCGGTCGTAGGCCTTGCCGGGGCACAGCACGAAGTTGCGGCTGTCGGCGTCCTGGTCGGCGGCGAACAGTTCGACATGGTCGATCAGGCCGCCGTCTTCCCCGCGGATGCCCTGGACTTCCAGCGCCTGCTGCACGGCGTAGGTGTAGGCGGTGAGGGCCTCCAGATTGTCGCCGGCGATGGCCAGGCCATGTTCGGCAATCAGGAAGAACCAGTTGCCGCCCCAGGCGATATCGCCGACCACCTGGCCGATACCGGGCACCTGCAGCGCCAGCGCCTTGCGGTAGCGGTAGGCCGGGACGTTGCGCACGCTCACCGATTGGTCTTCGTGCAGGGTCGCCTGCACCGTGCCCACCGGGGTCTCGATGCTGTGCACGCCGGGGCCGATCTTGCCCAGGTGCGCCAGGGATGCCACCAGGCCGATGGTGCCGTGGCCGCACATGCCCAGGTAGCCGGTGTTGTTGAAAAAAATCACCCCGGCACAGGCGCTCGGATCCACTGGCTCACAGAGCAGGGCGCCCACCAGCACATCGCTGCCCCGTGGTTCGAGGACGCAGGCGGCGCGCCATTGGTCGTGGTGCTCGGCCAGCAGCTGGCGCCGCTCGGCCATGCTGCCACGGCCCAGATCAGGAAAGCCGGCGGTGACCAGGCGGGTCGGTTCGCCGCCGGTGTGGGAGTCGATCACGGTGATGCGTTTCATGGGAGGGCCACGTCCGTTCAGATGAGTGAACAGAAGAGTGGCCTTTGCAGCGGGGTGCCGGCTTGATGGATTTACCTGCTGCCGATGACGAAATCGGCACAGTGCAGCGCAAAGTCAATGGGCGTGGGGCAGGTGCTCGAACAAGGTCTGGCAGACCCCGGCGATGTGCTCATCGAGCAGCTTTACCGCCAGGTCGACGTCGCCGGCCCGGCAGGCCGCGAGGATTTCCCGGTGTTCGTGGTCGGCGCGTTCCTTACCGGCCGACAGGCTCATCTGCATGCGCAGGTAGCGTTCCAGCTTGTCGTTGACCGAGCGGATCAGGCTGACCAGGAAGGGCCGTTGCGCCGGCTCGTAGAGGCAGGCGTGCAGTTGCCAGTTGAGCTCGGCCCAGCGCCCGACGTCATCTTCGCCAATGAACTCCTGGCAGATACTCTCGGCCCGGGCGAAGGTGGCTTCGGTCATGTTGGGAATGGCCAGGCGCAGCACCTTGTCTTCGAGCAGCATGCGCACCTCGAACATCTGCGCCAACTCGGCATCGGAGATGCGCGTGACCATCGCCCCGCGATTGCGCTGGAACATCACCAGGCCTTCGGCCTCCAGGCGCTTGAGGGCTTCGCGCACGGGGATCTTGCTGACGTTGAACTGGCGCGCGATGTCATCCTGACGAATCGGCTCATCCTCGGCAAAATGCCCGGCGACAATGGCGTCGCGCAGATGGCGGGTGATGATTTCCGAAGTCGAAGGCGTATTGCCTAGGTCGGGAGCGTTGAGTCTGGATTGGGTCACGGCGGCGAATCTTCGGAATGAGGTTGCTATAGGGTATACGAAATTCGGTTTTTCTTCCTTTCACCCCACAGGGCCTCAGGCCGTGACCCGTTCCTCGTCGCGCAGTTGCAGGCTCAGGTCGTCACAGCTCTGGGACCAGGCGGCCAACCACTCGGGCAGCGGCGGTGACTGCGGAGCCAGGCCCATCTCCTCGACGAACTCGCTGGGCGCTACCGTGCCTTTGCCGGACCGGAACAGCCCGCGCATCACCACCACGCCCACCACCCGGCCGTTGCTGACGAAGCGGTGCTCCATAAAATTCCATTTGGCGTCCCAGGCGAGTATCCGCGTGTGGATCTCGAAGCGTTCGAACAGCTTCAGCTCGCGGCGGAACTTGCCCCAGACATCACCGACTATCGGCACCGCCTTGTGCCGCAGGGCTACGCGAAATGCCCCGCTGCGCAGTACGTAGTCCATGCGCCCGACATCGGCCAGGGTGAAATAGCGACCGTTGGTGACGTGGCGGTTGAGGTCCAGGTCCAGCGGCCAGACGCGCATGCGCACGACGGTGGTGGCCAGGCCGCCCACCGGTTGGCGCCACGGTCGGCGAAACAGCATGCACAGCAAGCGAAACCACAGATTCATACGGGGTACCTTTTATGGAGCTGGTTGGCCAGCGAAAGCGTATTCCCGGAACCCGGAGCCAGGAAAACAATCGCTGCACTGTAGAGCTGGCCGATCGGCTAAGCTAGGTGCACAAATGACTTAAACCATGCGAAAAGCGCAAACGAGTCCTTCATGCATATCACCCTGCTACTGGCCGAGCACTGTTCTGCCGCCGCCGCCACCATTGCCCTGGAAGTGCTGAATGCGGCCAACCTGTTCAGCGACAGTCCGCCATTTGAGGTGGTCAGCGCTTCGCTCGACGGCGCTCCTGTTGCCGCTGGGGGAGGGCAGATGTTGCGGGTCGATCATGGGCTGGCCGAGATCCACCGCACCGACCTGGTGCTGATTCCCGGGTTCCTCTTCACCCTCAAGGATGCCTTGCCGACCTTCGCCGTCTATGGGCCGTGGCTGCGGCAACAGCACCAGCAGGGCGCCGTGATGGCGTCGATTTGCACCGCGTCGTTCATGCTGGCCGAGAGCGGTTTGCTGGATGGTCGGCGCGCCACCACCCATTGGGCGTTTGCCGACTACATGCGCCGGCGTTACCGCGAAGTCGATCTCGACGAGGACCAGATGATCTGTGAAGACCAGCAGTTGATCACCAGCGGAGGGGCCAGTGCGGCGATTGACCTGCTGCTGCACCTGGTCCGCCGCTTTGCCTCACTGGAGCTGGCCCACACCTGTGGCAAGTACCTGCTGATCGACAACGTGCGCCGCGAGCAAACGGTGTACGCGCTGTGGTCCTTGCCCAAGAACCATGGCGATGGCGAGATCCTGCGGGTCCAGGAGTGGCTGGAGGAGCGTTTTGCCCAACCGTTGTTGATCGATGACATCGCCCGGCAATTCGGCTTCGGGGTGCGCAACTTCAAGCGGCGCTTCAAGGAAGCCACCGGCTCTACGCCCATTGCCTACCTGCAGACCCTGCGCCTGGAAAAGGCCAAGCAACTGCTGGAATCCACCCGCATGACCCTGGACAGCATCACCTACGCGGTGGGTTACGCCGATGGCAATTCTTTTCGCCGACTGTTCCAGCAACGGGTTGGCCTGTTGCCGGCGGCCTACCGCAAGAAATTTCAGCCGAGACTGGGCTGAGGCCGGGTCGCGTGCTCCAATAGCCGCCCACACTGCTGGTCAGCAATAACCGATGGGATCCACAGGATGAAGAACACCGTAGCACTGACGCTCGCCTGGCTGCTCAGCACCGGCGCCTGGGCCGCGGGCGATGTGCCGGCCGGCGAGAAGCTGTTCAACCGCACATGCGGCGGCTGCCATCAGGTCGGCGAATCGGCGCGCGCCTCGTTCGGCCCGCAGCTGAACTCGATTTTCGGCCGCCCCAGCGCGAGCACCACGGATTATCAGTACTCCGACGCCATGCGCGCGGCCAACCTCGTCTGGACCCGCGAAACCCTCACCGCCTATCTGGAGGCGCCGAAAAAAGTCGTGCCGGGCACCCGCATGATTTTCTGGGGCCTGAGCGATCCGCAGAAAATCGACAACCTGCTGGCCTACCTGCAGACCTTCCAGGCGCAGTGACCGCTCATCAGCGCCCCAGGACCAGGCGGTAATCGAGCTTGCGTGGGTCTGCGGCGGGTCGTGGTTCAAGGACAAATCCGCAGCGTTCAAGCACCTTGCTTGAGCCGACATTGCGCTTGTACACATCAGCCACCAGATGCTGCAGTTGCCAGCGCTCGCGTGCCTGGTGGATCAGTTGCCGCAGGGCCAGGGTGGCCAGGCCCTGGCCGCAGAAGCGGTGATCGATCCGATAACCGACCTCTGCACAGCCCAGGGTCGAGTCGATATCTTTCAGGTTGGCTCGCCCGACAATGCCCTGCGTGGCTTCTTCGAGCACCAGGGGCTGCCAGGTCCCTTCGGCAAACCCGCGCAGATAGTCCTCGACGTGCGCGGTAATCCCCGGCACTGAGTAGAAGTCAGCGGCGCGCGGATCGATTTGCGATTCGAACCAGTCGCGGTTGGCGATTTCAAATCTGAGCAAGGCTGGAATGTCAGTCTTGAGCAGTGGGCGAACGCGCACGGTTGGCATTGGCTTGTTTCTCCTTGCTTGAGCAGTCCTGCTGTTGAATGGTGAGTGACGAGTGGTGCTGTGCCGATCGAGCCGCAGTTTGCCACAGCCAGGGTTCATCCCTCTGCTGCCAGTCCTGCAGTCTCCACTGGCATCCGTGCGCGGCCGCTGAGCTTGAGCCACACACCAAATTCCTGCATCACCGCCACCACCGGGCGCAGGCGGTTGCCGTCTTCGGTCAGTTCATATTCGACTTTGACCGGGACGCTCGGGTACACCGTGCGTTTGACCAGGCCGACGTCTTCCAGGGCGCGCAGGTCCAGGGTCAGCATCCGCTGGGAGATCCCGGGGACGTCACGGCGCAGTTGATTGAAGCGCTTGGGGCCATCGAGCAGGTAGGACACCAGCAGCAAGCGCCAGCGGCCACCTAGCAGGCGCATGGCTTCTTCGACGGAGCAGCCGGTCACGTTGTGTTTCATCGAGCCTTCCTCAGGGTGTTGGCAGGTATATTTTATGTACCTAGATGATAAAAAAGTGCCTTCTTCCGTTTATATACCTGATCGCCAAGAATGTGGCTTCACCCTTTTTGGAAGTCGCCCATGAAGCTGTATTACATCCCCGGTAGTTGCTCGCTGTCGCCGCATATCGTGATTAATGAACTGGGGCTGGACGTCCAGTTGCTCAAGGTCGATCACCGCCAGCACACGGTGGTGGGCGAAGGTGATTATCTGCAGGTCAACCCGCTGGGCTATGTGCCGATCCTGGAGTTGGACGATGGCACGCGGTTGCGAGAGGGGCCGGTGATTGTGCAGTACCTGGCGGATCAGCGGCCCGAATCCGCGCTGGCACCCGCCAATGGCACGCTTGCGCGGTACCGGTTGCAGGAGTGGTTGAGTTTTCTCTCCTCGGAGATCCACAAAGGCTTCATCCCGTTGCTGTATGCCGGGTTGGCCGGCAAGTATGTGGACACCGCCAAGCCCAAGCTTGAACAGCGTTTTGCCTGGATCGACGAGCAACTGGCGGACCGTGAGTATTTGCTCGGCGAGCGGTTCACGGTCGCCGATGCCTACCTGTTTGCCCTCATCGGCTGGGGACAGGCGGGGTGGTTGCGCTCTTATTACAAGGCCGAAATTCACTTCGACGGATTGAGCCATCTCGAGGGGTGGTACGCCCGGGTCTATCAGCGGCCGGCGGTGAGAAAGGCGCTGTTGCAGGAGGGGTTGGAATGAGTGGTGGGAGCGCTCCGTTTGCCCGCGATGGTCGTCAACGATGACGCGTGCTTCCTGAGTAAATGCGGCGCTCTCAGGTTTTTCGCGAGCAGGCCGCAAGCGGGCACCCGCTCCTACAAGCAGGCAATCAACCGCCAGGCCGGTCGAGGCTCGCCAGGGTGTGATCGCGGCGCTCGGGGGATTCACCGCTGAGCTCCCACAACAGTGCGGTGATGGTTTGCCCGTCTAGCGTGCCCTGGGTTTGTAGTCGCTGCGCCAGCGTGCTGACAGCCGGCCAATAGCGCTGCAGCAGGCAGTGGGAGCGGGCGATAGCGCGGGAGTGGGCGTCGAGCAACTTTCGCGCAGGCAGCAGGCTGATCAACTCTTCGCCCCGCAGCCAGTCCCCTCGGCCTCCACTCTTGAAGCACTGCTCGGGCGGTGCTTGCTGGTAGATCGCTTCGGCGATCGGGCCGGCAAAACAGTTGAGCAGGTCACGCTCGATCCACTCCACCATCGACGGCAGGTATTCCGCCACCCCGGGGGCCTCGGCGGACGGACGCAGGACAAAATAGCTGGCTTCCACCAGACCCTCGACCTGCTGCAGATTGCCGTGCAGATCCAGCATCGGGCCGCTGGCGGCTTCGGCCGGGGTGCGAACGGTGACCCGTTCGATAGGCCGGCCATTCCACCAGAAAGCCAAGGCATGGCCCGCTTCGTGGAATGCCGTGGAGCATGCGCGCGTATTCATGGTCGGGACCTCGCCCGTACAGCAGAACGCTGACAGTCTTGATGCTTGCACGGCGTGATGGGCGCGGATAAAAGATTATCTCTATCGCCAAGCAATACTGGCGCTATTTGCCCTGTCCATGACTGGGGACTAGCCTTAATCCTGCGCTGGCGCGAGCCGGCCGGATTAGCGCTGACTAGGAGACAGGAAGACGTTGCACGTTTACCAGGCCTAACGTTGGTCACCGTTGCCGGCAAGCTGCTTGCCGCGCGCATGTTTTGCCGTGTGACCCTCCCGATCGGTTGATCGAGCTCTCGGCCCTGCAGCCTATGTCATTGATTTCGCTCGTCGCTATATCGCGCCCATCCCGGGCCGAATAGCTGGATGAATTCGACCAAAGGTAGCTCACACATGGCAACTGAATCGAAATGCCCGTTCAATCACGCCGCTGGCGGTGGCACGAAGAACCGCGACTGGTGGCCGAACCAACTGAACCTGAACATCCTGCACCAGCACTCTTCGCTGTCCGACCCGCTGGACCCGGGGTTCAACTACGCCCAGGCTTTCAAAAACCTCGACTTTGCGGCGCTCAAGCAAGACCTCAACGCACTGATGACCGACTCCCAGGACTGGTGGCCGGCGGACTTCGGCCACTACGGACCGCTGTTTGTCCGCATGGCCTGGCACGCCGCAGGCACCTACCGCACCGGTGACGGGCGGGGCGGGGCGGGTTCCGGGCAGCAGCGGTTTGCCCCGCTCAACAGTTGGCCGGACAACGTCAGCCTCGACAAGGCCCGCCGCCTGCTGTGGCCGATCAAGCAGAAGTACGGGCAAAACATCTCCTGGGCCGACCTGATCGTCCTCACCGGCAACGTCGCGCTGGAGTCCATGGGCTTCAAGACCTTCGGTTTTTCCGCCGGGCGAGCGGACGTCTGGGAACCCGATGAAGATGTCTACTGGGGCTCGGAAAACAAGTGGCTGGGCGGTGACACACGCTATGGCAAGGATCAGGAACCGATGCAGGAACCTGGCGACGGCACCCTGGTGGCCGAGCCTGAGCTGCATGGCGAGGAAGAGAGCCGCACCGACCAGGGGCGCAACCTGGAGAACCCGCTCGCCGCTGTGCAAATGGGCCTGATCTATGTCAATCCGGAAGGCCCCGAGGGCAATCCGGATCCATTGGCTTCGGCCAAGGACATCCGCGAAACCTTCGCGCGCATGGCCATGAACGATGAAGAAACGGTGGCCCTGATCGCCGGTGGCCACGCCTTCGGCAAGACCCACGGCGCAGGCCCAGCCGATCATGTTGGCGCCGAACCGGAAGCCGCCGGCCTTGAGTTGCAGGGCCTGGGCTGGAAAAGCACCTTCGGCACCGGCAAGGGCGGCGACACCATCACCAGCGGGCTGGAAGTGACCTGGACCACCACACCGACCCGCTGGAGCAATAACTACCTGGAAAACCTCTTTGGTTTCGACTGGGAGCCAAGCAAAAGCCCGGCGGGCGCCAACCAGTGGACGGCGAAAAACGGTGCCGGTGCCGGGACCATTCCCGATGCCCATGACCCCTCGAAACGGCGCAACCCGAGCATGCTCACTTCGGACCTGGCCCTGCGTTTCGACCCGATCTACGAAAAAATCTCGCGTCGGTTCCTCGACAATCCCGAGCAACTGGCCGACGCCTTCGCCCGCGCCTGGTTCAAGCTGATCCATCGCGACATGGGCCCGCTCTCGCGCTACCTCGGACCGGAACTGCCCAACGAAGAGCTGCTGTGGCAAGACCCGATTCCTGCGCTTGACCACGTCCTGGTCGACGACAGCGATGTCACCGCGCTCAAGGGTAAAATCCTGGCCTCGGGCCTGAGCGTGGCGCAACTGGTGTCCACCGCCTGGGCCGCGGCCTCGACCTTCCGTGGCTCGGACAAACGCGGCGGCGCCAATGGCGGACGCCTGCGCCTGGCGCCACAGGTGTTCTGGCAGGCCAATCAACCCGAGCAACTGTCCCAGGTGCTGGGCAAACTCGAAGCCGTGCAGCGCGAGTTCAACAACGCCCAGGCCGGCGGCAAGAAAATCTCCCTGGCGGACCTGATTGTCCTGGGCGGCAGCGCCGGGATCGAGCAGGCGGCAAAAAACGCCGGGCACAGCCTGACGGTGCCGTTCACTGCGGGGCGCATGGATGCCAGCCAGGAGCAGACCGATGTCGAGTCGTTCGGCTTCCTCGAACCGATCGCCGATGGCTTTCGCAACTACCTCAAGACCCGTTACCGGGTGTCGGCGGAGGCGTTGCTGATCGACAAGGCGCAGTTGCTGACCCTCACCGCACCGCAAATGACTGCCCTGGTGGGCGGCTTACGCGTGCTCGACACCAACGTCGGCCACACCGCCCACGGTGTCTTCACCCAACGGCCGCAAACCCTGAGCAACGACTTTTTTGTCAACCTGTTGGACATGGGCGTGGAGTGGAAACCCACCTCGGACAGCAACGAGACCTTCGAAGCCCGCGACCGTAATAGCGGGGCAGTGAAATGGACCGCCACCCGCGTCGACCTGGTCTTCGGCTCCAACGCGCAACTGCGTGCGCTGGCGGAGGTGTACGCCAGCAGCGACGGCCAACAGGCGTTCCTCAAGGACTTCGTGGCGGCCTGGACCAAGGTGATGAACCTGGATCGATTCGAGTTAGATCGCGGCGTCTAGAAGGGAGGTTGGCAGAACCCTGGTAATACCCGTTAGAAGTGCCTCGGCTGCCCTCCGGCTCCTACATCAGCGGAGGGCATCCAGCGACCATACACCTTGGCGATCATGGTCCAGTCTTGGTGGCCGAGCTGCTTGGCGACCCACATTGGATTCTCGCACCCTGCCGCCAGCGAGGAAGGTCAACTCCTTCTGCTTGAGCAACGCTTCTCGCGCCGGAGCCAGCAACTTCACTGTGCGCCTCCCAGCTAACGTCTTGGTCGACTCTGGCTCCTTTGCAGCCCGCGTCTTGGCCCTGACGATCCTTATCTCCCCCGCGATCCAATCGATATCCCCCCATTCCAGGGCGATCAGTTCGCTAGGTCGTAGACCTGTCCAGAAAGAGAACTGCAGTTGCGGCCACGTTTCGCCCCTGGCTGCTGCCAAACACCCCCATCCGCATACCGCTTGACCTTTCCCTAATGACAAGCCGGATAAAACCTCAAATCTAGGTTCGTCCTGAAAATCACAAGGAGGTACGCGATGTATGGCAAGCGATTAACCCTGGTCGCTGTGGCGGTAGCGGGCGTGTTCACGCTGGGTGGCTGCAAGGAGGGCGCGCCTGCGGCCGAGGCTGCCAGGCCGCCTGGCGTGCCGGTGGCCGAGGTGGTTGCGCAGGCGGTGACTCCGTTTGTCGAATACACCGGTTCGTTGACCGCGATTGATCAGGTTGAGCTGCGTCCTCGGGTCAGTGGTTACCTGCAAAGTGTCAGCGTGCCTGAGGGGCAATCGGTAGCCAGGGGCAGTCTTTTATTTGTGATTGACCCGCGGGAGTTTCAGGCGGCGCTGAACGCTGCCAAGGGGCGTTTGCGTGAGGCTGAGGCCAACGCGTTGCTGGCCCAGGCCGAGCATGGCCGGGCCGAGCAGCTGTTCGCCAAGAAAGTGGTGGCGCGGGATCGCCTCGACACCGCCATTGCCTCGCTGAATGCGGGCAGGGCTCAGGTCGACGCCGCCAAAGCTGCGCTGGACGCCGCGCAACTGGACTTGAGCTATACCCGCGTTACCGCGCCCATCAGCGGCCGCGTCGATCGTGCCCTTGTCACCGAGGGCAACTACGTCACCCGTGGGGTGACGCCGCTGACGACGATCGTCTCCATCGACCCCTTGCATGTGTATTTCGATGTCGACGAGCGCACCTACCTGCGCTCGCTTGCCGCGACTCGGGAGGTTGCCGCGTCGAAAGGGGAGAAGGCCGCCAAGGTCATGGTGGCGATGCTCGACGATGCAAGTTATGCACGGGCCGGGCGGGTCGACTTCCTGGCGAACGCGGCCGATCGCAAGACCGGCACCGTGCGCGCGCGTGCCGTGGTCGACAACCCGGATGGGCGCCTGACGCCGGGGCTGTTCGCCAAGGTCAAGCTGGACACTGGCGCGCCGCAACCCCGGGTGCTGGTGGCCGACCAATCCATTGGCACTGACCAGGGCCGCCGCTATGTGCTGGTGGTCGGCGCAGGTGACAAGACCGAGTACCGTCCCGTCGAGCTGGGGCTGATGGCCAACGGCCTGCGGGTGATTGAGCAGGGCCTGCAACCGGGGGACCGCATTGTCGTCAAGGGGCTGGTGCGCCCGGGCATGCAAGTGACTCCGCTGGCCGCCAACATTGAGGGGGCGCTGCTGGAGGCGCCGCTGGTCCTGGGGGGCGTGCAATGAACTTCCCACGCTTTTTCATTGACCGGCCGATCTTCGCCATCGTGCTGTCGGTGTTGATGATGATCGCTGGCATCGTGGCCTTCTTCCATTTGCCGCTCAGCGAATACCCGGCCGTGACGCCGCCCACCGTGCAAGTGACCGCTTCTTATCCGGGCGCCAACCCGCAGGTGATCGCCGAGACGGTGGCGGCGCCACTTGAGCAGGTGATCACCGGGGTCGAAGGGATGCTGTACATGACGTCGCAATCGGCGACCGATGGCCGCATGATCCTGACCGCGACATTTGCCCAGGGCACGAACGCGGACATGGCGCAGATCCAGGTGCAAAACCGCGTCTCGCGGGCCCTGCCGCGCTTGCCCGAAGAGGTACAGCGCCTGGGCGTGGTGACGCAGAAGACGTCCCCAGACATCCTGATGGTGGTCCATCTGCTGTCGCCCGATCAGCGATATGACCCGCTCTACATTTCCAACTATGCCTACCTCCAGGTGCGCGACGAGCTGTCGCGGATACCGGGAATCAACGACGTGCTGGTGTGGGGAGCGGGCGAGTACAGCATGCGTCTGTGGCTCGACCCGGACCTGATCGCCGCGCGTGGCCTGACCGCAGGCGATGTGATTACGGCGGTGCGTGAGCAGAACGTGCAAGTGGCGGCCGGCTCGGTCGGCCAGGCGCCTGATTCCAGCGCGGCATTCCAGGTTACGGTCAATACCCTCGGACGCCTGACGGACGAGGAACAATTCGGCGACATCATCATCCGTACTGGCGATAACGGCCAGGTGACGCGTCTGCGCGATGTGGCCCGTATCGAAATGGGCGCCGATGCCTACGCACTGCGCAGTCTTTTGGATGGCGAGCCGGCCGTTGCCTTGCAGATCATCCAGAGCCCGGGCGCCAACGCGCTCGATGTGGCGCAGGCGGTGCGCGATACCATGCAGCGCCTGGAGGCCAACTTCCCCGAGGGGCTGGTGTCGCGGATTGCCTACGACCCGACCGTGTTTGTGCGGGCATCGCTGGAGTCAGTGGCCATCACCCTGATGGAAGCGATCCTGCTGGTGGTGCTCGTAGTGGTGGTGTTCCTGCGTAACTGGCGCGCGTCGCTGATCCCGTTGATGGCCGTGCCGGTGTCGATCATCGGCACCTTCGCGGTCATGCACCTGATGGGTTTTTCCCTCAATACCCTGTCGTTGTTCGGCCTGGTGCTGTCGATCGGGATCGTGGTCGACGATGCAATCGTGGTGGTCGAGAACGTCGAGCGGCATATCGAGAACGGCGAGGAGCCTGCGCAGGCGGCGCGGCGAGCGATGGGCGAGGTGACCGGACCGATCATCGCTATCACTTCGGTACTCGCTGCCGTATTCATCCCCACGGCGTTCCTCAGTGGCCTGCAAGGCGAGTTCTACCGGCAGTTCGCGCTGACCATCGCGATTTCCACGATCCTGTCGGCGGTCAACTCCTTGACCCTCAGCCCGGCGCTGGCCGGACTGTTGTTGCGCCCGCGCGGCGCAGCGGTGGTGCATGACCCGCGCAGCCTGCGCGGTCGCGCCGCGCACCTGGTGCAGGTGCTGGGCCGGCCGTTTCACCGTGCGCCGCAGGCGTATGGCAACACGGTGCGCAAGGTGGCGGGCCGTCGCGGCGCGGCGTTGTTGGTCTATGCCGGGTTGCTGGCGCTGACCTGGTTTGGCTTCAGCGCTGTACCGGCCGGTTTCGTGCCGATGCAAGACAAGTACTACCTGGTCGGCATCGCCCAGTTGCCCAATTCGGCTTCGCTGGATCGTACCGATGCGGTGGTGCGGCAGATGTCGAAAATCGCCCTGGATGAACCGGGAGTCGAAAGCGTGGTGGCGTTCCCTGGGCTGTCGGTCAACGGCTTCGTCAATGTCCCGAATGCCGCGGTGATGTTCGTCATGCTCGATCCGTTCAAGGAGCGTACCTCTCCCGACATGACGGCGGTCGCCATCGCCGGGCGCCTGCAAGCCAAATTCGCAAGCATTCCCGACGGTTTCCTCGGCGTGTTCCCGCCGCCGCCAGTGCCCGGCCTTGGGGTCACCGGAGGCTTCAAGCTGCAGGTCGAGGACCGTGGCGGGGTCGGGCTCCAGGCGCTGGTGCAGCAGACCCAGATGCTGATGACGAAAGCCACCGAGTCGGGTCAGGTCGTCGGGTTGATGACCAGTCTGGACGTCAACGCGCCCCAGTTGAATGTTGATATCGACCGCACCCAGGTCAAGAGCCAGGGTGTGCGCCTGGCGGATGTGTTCGAGTCGTTGCAGGTCTACCTCGGTTCGCTGTACGTCAACGACTTCAACCGTTTCGGCCGCACCTACAAAGTGACCGCCCAGGCGGATGCGGACCACCGCATGCAAGCCGAAGCCATCGGCCGCCTGCAGGTGCGCAATGCGGACGGGGACATGCTGCCGTTGTCGGCGTTTGTCACCGTCACCTCGGGGTCCGGCCCCGATCGGGTGATTCACTACAACGGCTATCCCTCGGCCGACATCTCCGGCGGAGCGATGCCCGGTGTGAGCTCTGGGCAGGCCGTGGCACTCATGGAGCGTCTGGCGCAAGAGGTACTGCCCGAAGGCGTGACCTATGAATGGACGGACTTGACCTACCAGCAGAAGCTCGCGGGGTCATCGGCCCTGTTCATTTTTCCGTTGTGTGTGTTGCTGGCCTACCTGATCCTGGCCGCGCAATACAACAGCTGGCTGCTGCCCCTGGCGGTCTTGCTGATTGTGCCCATGTGCCTGCTCAGCGCGATCATCGGGGTCTGGCTGGTGGACGGCGACAACAATGTGTTCGTGCAGATCGGGCTGGTGGTGCTGGTCGGCCTGGCGGCGAAAAACGCCATATTGATTGTCGAGTTCGCGCGCAGCCTTGAAGCCGAAGGTGCCAGCCCGCTGGAAGCGGTTATCCATGCGTGCCAGTTGCGCCTGCGGCCGATCCTGATGACCTCGCTGGCGTTCATCGCTGGCGTGGTGCCCCTGGTATTCGCCAGCGGCGCCGGGGCCGAGATGCGCCATGCCATGGGAGTCGCAGTGTTCGCCGGCATGCTGGGGGTGACGCTGTTCGGCCTGTTCCTGACGCCGGTGTTCTACGTGGTGATGCGCAGCCTTGCGCTGCGCCTGGAGCGCAAGGGTTCGAGTCCGAAGGTGCAGTTGGAGGAGCGCGTGTCATGAAACTGGCCTATCAAGCGTTTCTGTTGTCGTCGCTCCTGGTGTCCGGCTGCGCTGCGGTGGGGCCTGATTATTCCGCGCCCGTGCTGCCCGCCGCGCAACGGCCGGCGAGTTTCGGTGCGCCCATCGCCGGCCTCGGTACGGGCGATGTCGAGGTGCAGTGGTGGCGTGTGTTTGATGAGCCCGCACTCAGCCAATTGATCCAGCAGGCGCTGGCGGCCAACCACGATATCGGCATCGCCGCCGCGCGGCTCGACGAAGCCAAGGCAATGCTGCGCGAGAGCCGCCAGGGATTCTTGCCCAGCGGCGGTGCTGCCCTCGGTTATGAGCACCGACAGCGCAGCGAAGTCGAGACCCCGTTCGGCCAGCAGCGCTCAGTGGAAACCACTCGTGCGGCAGTAGATGCCGCCTGGGAAATCGACTTGTTTGGCCGCGTCCGGCGCTCGGTGGAGGCCGCGCAGGCCCAGGCGGGATCGCGTCAGGCGCTACTGCGCAGCGTGCAGGCGAGCGTCGCCGCCACCGTCGCCGCGACCTGGTTCGAGCTGCAAGGGATCGAAGCCGAACAGGCGGTGGTAGCGGACATCAGTCAAAGCCAGCGCGACAGCCTGGGTCTGGTGGAGCACTTGGTCAGCGTAGGGGCCGCCACCGAATTTGATCGGCTGCGTGCCGAGGCATTGCTGCGCAATGTCGAGGCGGTAGCACCCGGCCTTGAGCAGCGTCGCGTAACGACCACCAACGCGTTGGCCGTGCTGTTGGGCCAAGCGCCGCAAGGGTTCAAGCCACCGCTGGCCGGCCCCGGTCGAGAAACCTTGAACCTGCGCACCCTGCAGGTGGGCGATCCGGCCGGCTTGCTGGCCCGGCGCGCCGATGTTGCCGCAGCCGAACGCACGCTGGCGGCCGCGACCGCACAGATTGGCGTGGAGACGGCCGGCTTGTATCCGGATATCCAAGTGCAGGGTTCCATCGGGCTGCTGGCCGGAAGCCTCGGCGCCTTGGGCGATGCAGGCATGCAGTCGAGCTTTATCGCTCCGGTCATTCGCTGGTCGCTGCTGGACACCGGTCGCGTGCGCGCGCGGATCGCCGCCAGCGAGGCGCGTACCCAGGCGGCGTTGATTACCTACGACCAGACCGTATTGCGCGCCCTGCAGGAAACCGATGACGCGTTCCAGTCCAACAGCAGCGCGGGCAGTACTCTGGGCTTGCTGCTGCTGGAGGCAACGGCCAATCGCGAGGCGGCGAACCTGGCGCGCACGCGCTTCACGGAAGGTGAGGGGATCTATCTGGACGTGCTGGAGGCCGAGCGAGCGGACTTCACCAGCCGCCGCGCGCTGACCGTGGCACGCACGGAGCAGCGCTTGGCGGTGGTCGGCATCTACAAGGCACTGGGCGGTGGCTGGCAAATCTGCGAGCAGGCAGGGCAGGTGTGCAGCGGTGCCGCCGCGCTGCGTTAGACATCGTTATTGTCCGCGAGCGCTGTGCTTGCGGTGTTCGGCGAAGGACGGCTGTGCGGCAGATTTCCTGTCGCCAGCCACCATTTATCGAATGAGGAGTCACCCATATGGGTACCAAACAGGTTCTGACCGTTGGCCTGGCGGTGCCAGGCGCGGCGGCAATCCATGGCGGCGCCGATGCCGGGGCAGTCAACCCACGGCGGCCATGGCGATTCAGGCGCGGTGTCGGCGCAGTTGATGCTGCATGCCAAACCTGCGCATGCGGGGCCCTATACCTTGTGGATTCAATTCAAGGGCGGCGACAAGATTCGTACCGTGCCTTTCCTCGTGACGGTTCCCGCCGCGTCCTGAAGCCTTCGCTCCATCAACTTCACCTCGCCGTTGTTCAGCCATCGGCGGGGTGAACACCAAATGTGCTTACTATTGCCTGGCCGAGGCATCGCGCAGCCAGGCAGTTCCAGCGGAGGTTGAGCAGGAGGGGGAGGGGAATTGCCTTCGTGCTGCATTTCCAATGAGGTTCCTGTTTACGAGGCGTTGGCCAAATAAAATTAGTCCTCGGGCCAATATTACTTAAAGTATGTTACTGAGCTGCCTTCTAACCCTTTTCATTAAAAATACTTTATCCAGCAGGCATGTGAGATGGATCTTTTTAAAACAAATCTGCCACAAAATAGACTGCATGAATCTTTCAAGACAATCTCCGGTGACCCTTGTTACGCGCCAGTGAAGGCGATTCGAGTTAGATCGCGGCGTCTAGAAGGGAGGTTGGCAGAACCCTGGTAATACCCGTTCATTTGTTGCACGACAGTGCAGTCACTCGCAAAGCTGATACAACAATCCGGTAATGAATATCAGTAAACCTGAGGCACGATTATTTCGGCTGGCGTTGGACTACGGAAGTAGTCTTCCTGCCGCTCACGTTGCGGTAAATTGATCACCGGTAGTTCCACCTCCTCATAGGGCATTTGCGCCAGTAGATGGGTAATGCAGTTGAGCCTCGCTTTCTTCTTGTCATCAGCCTGCACCACCCACCACGGTGCTTCGGCAATGTGGGTGCGCTCAAGCATGATTTCCTTAGCCTTGGTATAGGCCTCCCAACGCCGACGGGACTCCAGATCCATTGGGCTGAGTTTCCACTGCTTGAGCGGGTCGTGAATGCGGCTGAGAAAACGCAAGTTCTGTTCCTGGTCGGAAATTGAGAACCAGTATTTGATCAGTTGTACACCGGAGCGAGCGAGCATCCGCTCGAACTCTGGCACTGTACGGAAAAACTCTTCGTACTGATCGTCATCACAAAACCCCATGACCTTTTCGACCCCGGCGCGGTTGTACCAACTTCGGTCGAACAACACGATTTCGCCCGCTGCTGGCAGATGCGAAACATAGCGCTGGAAATACCATTGCGTGCGTTCGCGGTCGTTGGGCGCAGGCAGGGCCGCGACACGGCATACCCGTGGATTGAGTCGTTGGGTGATGCGTTTGATCACGCCACCTTTGCCGGCGGCATCGCGCCCTTCGAACAGGATCACTACTTTGTGGCCAGTCTTGACGACCCAGCTTTGCAGCTTCACCAGCTCACCTTGCAGGCGGAACAGTTCGCTGAAATAAAGTCGTCGGGCCTCCCGTGCACTTCCTTCCTGAGCGTGTTCATCGAACAGTGCATTCAGGTCGTGCCCGTCTTCGGATAATTCCAGTTCCAGTTCTTCGTCACTGTGATCAAGCAGCTCGCGGTGGATGCGCTGTATCAGGGTCTCTTCAGTTGAGAACATGGGAGAAATTCCGTCGTAAGGGATGGAAAAGTCTTAGTCGCAATTTGTTACGGAGTAATTACATCAGAAGGCATTGCGGCGGCGGTATGGGGGCGGGCTAGTGTTTTGCCATCGTCTTTCATAAAAACGTAACAGGATTATCGCAGACTCCCTGAGCCCGTCATGACAAGGAGTTTTTTAATGAAATGTTTGATGAAGTCTGCTGCGCTCGCTATTACGGTTTCTCTTTGTGCCACCTCGGTGGCTTTCGCTGGTGAGAGCGTCCGCCTAACAGGTTCCGGAGCCAGTTTCCCGGCACCGATCTACCTCACTTGGTTCAAAGATTTCAGCAAGAAAACCGAAGGTGTCACGGTGGATTACCAATCCAAGGGCAGTGGTGCGGGTGTACAGGACTTCCTGAACAAAACCGTTGATTTCGCTGCCAGTGACTCGGCCATGAAAGACGAAGATATTGCCAAGGTCTCCGAGGGTGCTCAGTTACTGCCGATGACGGCGGGTGAAATCGTGCTGGCCTATAACCTGCCGGGCAACCCTAAGGGGCTAAAACTGCCACGCGACGTTTACTCCAACATTTTTCTCGGCAAGATCACTCGCTGGAACGATCCGCAGATCATCGCAGCCAACCCGGACCTGAAACTGTCCGACACGCCGATCACCGTGGTCGTGCGCGCAGACTCCAGCGGTACCACTGCGGTGTTCACCAAGCACCTGGCGGCGATCAATCAAGAGTTCAAGCAGGCGCTGGGTGAGGGCAACACCGTCAACTGGCCTGCCAGCGACAAATTCATCAAATCACCCAAGAATGATGGTGTGACCGCCACCGTACGCCAGACCCCGGGCGCCATCGGCTACATCGAATACGGCTTTGCCAAGCTGGCCAAGGTTGACTTTGCCCAACTGCAGAACAAAGCCGGCCAGTACGTTGTACCAAACGCCGAAAGTGGTGCCGAGGCTCTGGCGGCGGTGAAGATGCCGGAGAGCCTGGTGGCCTGGTTGCCTGATCCGGACGGTGCCAAATCCTACCCGATCACTTCCTATACCTGGATGATCTTCCGCAAGCAGAACGAGAATCCGGCTAAGGCCAAGGCCATGCGCGAAATGGTCGAGTACAGCCTGACCGAGGGGCAGAAAATTGCCGACTCAATGGGTTACATCCCCTTGCCACAATCGGTCATCGACCAGGTTCGTAAAGCTTCCGCCAACATCCAGTAACGCTCGTGAGTCTCTTTCGGTATGTGCATGTCACTCATGCCGGGAGAGTTCCTCCCCCTGTTCCGGAATTAACCAATGAACAAACCTTTTGTCGTACCGGTTAACCCGGACTCTGCCTGCCAACCACCTTCTACGAAGGACTATCTGGTGGATCGCACCTTCCGTGCGCTCTCACGCATAGGCGTGGTTCTCGTTCTGGCGTTGGTGTTTGCGCTGGTATTTGAGGTGGGGCGCAAGGCTATTCCGGGCATGGACAAGCACGGTCTGGACGTCGTTTTCGGCACTGTCTGGGACGTGAATCAAGGCAAGTACGGCATTCTGCCCGCCATTTGGGGCACGCTCTACAGCGCCCTGATCGCCCTGGTGATTGCTGGTTTTTTCGGCGTCAGCATGGCGATTTTCCTGACCCAGGATTTTCTGCCCGCCAAGCTTGCCGCCGTTTTTCGCACCATTGTCGAATTGCTCGCCGCCATTCCCAGCGTGGTTTATGGGCTGTGGGGGATCTATGTGGTGATTCCGGCGATTCGCCCGCTGACGGCGTGGTTGAACAGCGAGCTCGGCTGGATACCTTTTTTCGGCACGTCCTTGAGCGGGCCGGGACTGCTCCCTGCGGCATTAGTGCTGGCCATCATGATTCTGCCCACCATCGCCGCTGTCTCGCAGGACGCCCTCACCGGCGTGCCGATGAAAACCAAGCAGGCCGCCTATGGCATGGGAACCACCCATTGGGAAGCGATTCTCAAGGTGATGGTGCCATCCGCCGCCACTGGAATCTTCGGCTCCCTGGTACTGGGTCTGGGCCGTGCGCTGGGTGAAACCATGGCCCTGGCCATGCTGGTAGGCAACGCGAACAATATTTCCCTTTCTCTGTTTGCTCCGGCCAATACGCTGGCGGCCTTGCTGGCGCTGAATTTCCCTGAAGCCGGGCCAAACGAGATCGAGGTCTTGATGTACGCCGCACTGGTGCTGATGCTGATCACGCTACTGGTGAACATCATCGGTTCCATGATTATGGTCTATGCCCAACGTGGTACTAAATGATGACTGACCTCACTTCCCCTATAACCGATTTGCCAAGCCTTCAGCGTAAGTTTGAAGGTCGCGCCCTGCGCAGCCTGGTGTTGACCACGCTGGTTTGGGGCGGCGCTCTACTTGCCAGCGTGCCGCTGATTTCCGTGCTCTACATGCTGATTATGCGTGGAGGGGCTCGTCTGAGCCTGGAGGTGTTTACCGAGCTGCCGCCGACGGGTTTCGAGACTGGCGGTGGCTTCGGCAACGCGATGGCAGGCACCTTTGTCATGGTCGGTATCGCGGCCGCAATCGCGGTGCCGGTCGGCATCATGGCGGCCATCTTCTTGGCTGAACTGGGGCCAGACAGCAAGCTGGCAAACGCTGCGCGTTTTGCCGCCAAGATGCTCACAGGACTGCCTTCCATTTTGGCTGGGGTATTTGCCTATGCCCTGGTGGTGATGACCACTGGTACCTACTCGGCACCTGCGGGTGGTGTGGCACTGGCGGTGCTGATGCTGCCCATTGTCGTGCTGACAGCCGAAGAGTCGATGCGCATGGTGCCCAAAATCATGAAGGATGCCGCCTATGGTATGGGCTGCACCCGCTCGCAGGTGATCTGGAAAATCGTCTTGCCTACCGGCCTGCCGGCGATCCTTACCGGCGTGATGCTGGCCGTGGCGCGCGCCGCGGGTGAGACAGCGCCGTTGTTGTTTACCGCGCTGTTCAGCAACTACTGGATCTACCACGATGGCAGCCTTGCGGTGATGAATCCGACGGCATCGCTTGCCGTGCTGATTTACAACTTCTCCGGCATGCCCTTCGATAACCAACTTGAACTCGCATGGGCGGCCTCGCTGGTGCTGGTGATGATCGTGTTGGTCGTGAACGTTATCAGCCGTATTTTCGGCAAGCCCAAGTATTGAGAGCGGGAGCATCTGAATTTTGAACGTATCAATTGCGCAAAAAGCCGCTCCGGTTGTCACCAAGGCGCCTGTGGTCATGGACTGCAAACTGGACAAGATTTTCTATGGCAACTTCATGGCGGTACGTGACAGCCATGTGCCGATCGAAAAAAACAAGATCACTGGCTTCATCGGTCCTTCCGGCTGTGGCAAGAGCACCGTGCTACGCAGCCTCAATCGGATGAACGACTTGGTCAAAGGCTTTCGCTTTGAGGGTCATGTGCATTTCCTCGGGCAAGACGTCTACGGCAAGGGCGTTGATCCGGTGGTCGTGCGCCGCTACATCGGCATGGTATTTCAACAGCCGAACCCGTTCTCGATGAGCATTTTCGACAATGTTGCATTTGGCCTGCGCCTCAATCGCTACAAAGGTGATCTGGGCGACCGCGTAAAGCACGCCTTGCAAGGCGCCGCACTGTGGGATGAAGTCAAGGACAAGCTCAAGGTCAGCGGCCTGTCACTTTCCGGTGGGCAGCAACAACGGCTATGTATCGCCCGCGCTATCGCAACCGAACCGGAAGTGCTGTTACTGGATGAGCCCTGTTCGGCGCTTGATCCGATCGCCACCCGCCGGGTCGAGGAGTTGATGGTCGAATTGAAGAAGGATTACACCATTGCTCTGGTGACCCACAATATGCAGCAGGCGATCCGTGTTGCCGATACGACGGCTTTTTTCTCGGTGGATATTTCTCAGGGTACGCGCACCGGCTATCTAGTTGAGATGGGCCCAACGACCCAGATTTTTGGCAGCCCGCGCGAACAAATGACTGAGGACTACATCAGCGGGAAATTCAGTTAAGTAACACCGTCCGGTCAAGGCCGCATGTCCCCAAAAGTCAAAGTGCTTTGGAGGCGTCCGGTCGTTTTTCCTTCTTTTCTACCGTCTCTCGGGATTGCCAATGTCTGCAACGCGCCGTCTTGATTTGCCAGCGATTGAGCACGCACTGCGTGAGGTGCAAAGCCGCTTTGCCGAGCTAAGCAGGCACTTTACAGAGGCGCGTGACCCCTTGACTGATGAAGTGCTGCACAATGTGCTCGAGGGCTATGCGCTGATCGACGACTACGTTGCAAGTGGCGTCGACTTGTTTGATCTTCAGCAACTGAACCTGATGCTGGAAATCAATGCCACCGTTCTCTGCGGTCGAAACCCAGCGCGCCGACGGGAGTATGCCCAGCATCTTGCTGCGACTGAGGAGCACTTCTTCAACAATGTAGAGGGAGGAATCAAGGACTTACACAATTGGTACGGCGCGTATCGCAGCGAATCAGTCTGGAAGCGTGCGGCCGGTGTCTATGTACGTATCCTCAGCAAGCCGCAATTGTTCATTGAAGGCAATAACCGCAGCGGGTCACTGATCGTCAGCTACTTGCTGATGCGCGCAGGACTGCCGCCGTTCGTGCTGGCACTGGACAACGCCGAGGGTTACTTCAACCCGTCATCGGTCATACGAAACTCCGCCAAGCATGGTGTCAAGGCATTGTACGAATTGCCCAAGATCAAGAAAAAGTATGCAGCTTTCCTGGAAGAGCAGGCGCCTGACTCAATGAGATTTTTCCTGAGCGACAAACCCTCGCCCGTCTATCAGAGAGGGCATTGATGAACTGGTATCCAACGCTTGCAAAATGCCGAACTTCCGGTAGCCGGGTATGGCAAGCAATCCAGTGTGTCATCCCGATGCACGTGTTCAGACGTCAGCGCATACGGATTTCGTTCGATATTGATGACACGCTGGCTTGCCAACTGCACCACTGCGCAGTTGAAAAAAGCTGGCTGCCGGCCTGTGTTCATCGTTGGCTGGGGGAGCCGTTGCGTATCGGAACGCGTTCCCTGACCCGAGAGTTACGTCGCCAGGGTTGCAGCATCTGGGTCTACACCTCGTCCGGCCGCACTCCGTCCTACATCCGGCGTTGGCTATTGCTCTACGGTATCCGCGTCGACGGTGTGGTCAACAGTGTTCGGCATTACCACGCCCTGACGGCGCATGGGCTTGCGAACTCGCCCTCGAAATTTCCGCCAGCCTTCGATATCGACTTGCATGTCGATGATTCCGACGGCGTGCGGACTGAAGGGCATGATCACGGTTTTCGCGTGGTTGTCGTGCATCCTGAAGATGAGAACTGGGCACAGAGCGTCTTGGATGCAGTAGCTAAAGTTCGGGAGCAGCTAACCTGGCAGCAATCGCTCAGACACGAGGCCCCAGCACAACAACACTCGCAAGTATTGTCTTCTTGAGTTTCGATACAGCCATGACCCAACGCCATTTCGTCCAGAGCGCTACCTTGAACCCCCTCCGCTAGACGGACAGGCTCACGCAGCAATTTTGCCATGTATCAGATGCCCGCTGACGGGCGCAGTTGTTTTGGCGAAACGTTCAACAGGCGGCGCATCAGACGCCGTAGGGCCGTGGCATCCTGGTAGCCCACCTGCTCGGCGATAGATTCAACGGAATATCTGCTGGTTTCCAGCAGCACGCGGGCCCTGTGCAACTGCACACGCTGGATCAAATGCTGGGTTGAAAGACCGGTTGCTTTTCGAAGGTGGCGGGACAACGTTCGCTCAGACATGCCGGCGTATGCCGCAAGACTCGGGACACTGGGCGGATAGGGCAGCCGTGCTTCTATGTAGGTGGTGAGGTTGGCGACAAGCGAATTGCCCAGGGCCATGATCGCGGGGTTGATGAACGGAGACTGCAACTGTCGACCATCGAGTAGAAGGATCTTGCCCACATAGTCGGCGAGTTCGGGTGATAGGCGCCTGCGCAGTAGATGTAGCATCAGGTCGGTCTGCGCGAAGGCGGCACCAGCGGTTGTCAGAGGTGGATCGCAGAGAACCATGACATTGGGGTCGACGAGGCAGTCAGGCGCGATGCTCGACAACTGTGGGGCGAGCCACCACGTGGTCGTAACCTGTCGGCCTTTCAGCAATCCAGCGGCATGCAGCAGAAAAACCGCCGAGCATGAAGCTGCAATGTCCTTGCCTTGGGCCGCATGTGCCCTCAGCGCGGGCAGTGTTTGAAGTACCCAGTCTTCCTCAAGACGGTTGCGCAGCGCGTCGACATCGCTGATACCAAGGCCGGGAATAACCCAACAGGAATTGTCCTCGACGTCTGTAGTCAGTTCGTCGACCTGCAGGAGCATGCCTTGCCCAAGGGGAATCAGCCCTGGCCGTGGTCCACACACTCGCCAGCGTGGCACAGCAAAACCTTGCCGCACTGCAAGTGTCGCAGCGGTGGAAAGGATATCCAGAGTGGCCGCGACACTTGAGGCGAACGCCCCGGGAATGACCACAATAGTGAAATCGTACATTGTCCGATTATGCCCGAAAGAAGACGAATCGGTCACTTATCCTGAGCGCAAGGAACGGGTTCAATGGCGCCTCCAGATAACAACGAGGTTTTGTCATGCCGAACATCCTGATCAAGGTGCCTACCGAAGCGTTCAATCAGACTCAGCGCCAACAACTGCTCCGCAGCGTGAGTGACGTGGCGATGGATAATGAACAGATGGGTGACGCCCCACAGCAGCGTGCTTTGTGCTGGGTGCTTATCGAAGAAGTCCAGGCAGATAATTGGCTGTGTGGAGGCGTGGGTCCTCATGCCCATGTTGTCCCCTGCATTGTCATGGTCAAGGTGCCTGCCGGCGTCCTTGATGCACCGATGCGCCAGCGCTACGTGCGTGGACTGCACGGAGCAATAAAATCGAGCCTTGCGCCGGACGATCAACGCCAATTGCTGACCTCAATACAAATCCAGGATGTGGTTGATGGCACGTGGGGGGCGAACGGTGATGTTTGGCAGTTGGCCGACTTCACCCGCGCGGCTGGATATGGACATCTCGCTCAGTAGGGTAATGGCATTCCCAAAAGCGCAACATTGTAGTCAGCATCGGGCCGCTTTCCTTGCGCCTTAACCTGTAGGCGTATTCGGCCCGGTCTTAGCTACGCTGGTCTGGTTCGCAGTGCAAGTAACTGTAGATCGACAAGCTTCAGCCCACTGCCTGCAACCAATTAAGCAAATCCATTTCCAAGCTGCCTGGCTTAGGTGGTGTGGGAGATAACAGGCAGTAGCGTGAGCCGTCTTCAACAAATCCTAATGGCGCGACTAACACGCCGCTCTGGATATCGTCGCGCACTAAGTGCCATGGGCCAATAGCTACCCCGAGGCCTGCGACAGCCGCTTGGATACTGAAATAAAAGTGCTCAAAAGATTGCATCTCTGTGGCGGGAATGAGCAGCCCTTTTGCACTAGCCCACTCCTGCCAAGCCTTAGGTCGGCTAGTCGTCTGCAGCAGCGGGGCGGTGGAACTCAGGCAGTTCCTGCTTTTGCCAAACCACTGATCTGCCTTTTCTGGCCGGCAGACAGGGCCGATCTTCTCTGGAAATAGGGGCTCGGAATGATAACTGGAGGGGCGAGGAAAATCGTCCCGCCGAATGGCTAAATCTATGCCATGGTCGAATGAAAAGATGCCGCCGCCGGCCACTAAATGAATGTCTGGCCCTCGATGATGTGTTTGGAAGTCGCTCCAACGAGGTATCAACCATCGCATTAACAGCGTTGGCTCGCAGGACAGCACAAGCTGACGAGCACGACGGGCATCGGAGCGTATCTCGCGAACTGCCTGGTTCATCACTCCAAGCCCCTCACTAACTGCTTTCGCCAGGCGTCTTCCGGCGTCCGTTAAAAAAACCCTTCGGCTACGCCGCTCGAACAGGTCAATGCCCAGATCCTCTTCAAGTAAGCGTACTGCTCGGCTTATGGCACCAGGTGTGAGATGCAGTTCGTCAGCCGCGCGGGCGAAATTTTCGAATCGTCCGGCGGATTCGAAGCAACGCAACGCGAGCAGAGAAGGCATGCGGGTCTCAGAGATTGGTGAGTCGTAGTCACCGTTTTCTTCAGAAATCATCGTTTTTACCAGGGCGCTGGTTCTGTAAATATTGCTTTCTACCAGCAATAATTCGAAGGGTACCGCATGAGCGAATGGATAGCAGTAGTCACCATTACAATACTGGCATGTATCAGTCCTGGGCCGGATTTCGCCATGGTTTCTCGCAATGGATTGCTACTGTCTCGACGGGCGGGCGTCCTCACAGCTGTGGGAATTGGTTTGGGGGTGCTTGTCCACGTCTGCTATACGCTGCTCGGACTAGGGTTAGTGCTTCAACAATCGCCTTGGTTGTTCAATGCGCTGAAACTGGCTGGAGCTGCGTATCTCATCTACCTCGGCAGCAAAATGCTTCGTTCCAAGCCGGCTATTGAACAGCTAGACGCACCGCCACCGGCCATATCAGATCTTGCAGCTCTGCGTACGGGATTTCTGACGAACGCGTTGAATCCGAAAACATCGATCTTCATCGTTAGTCTGTTCATGGGCGTGGTACGACCGGACACCGCCTTGACTGTACAAATTGCATATGGGCTTTTCATCGCTGGAGCGCACGCGGTGTGGTTCAGCCTCATCGCGCTGTGCTTCTCAGCCGGGATGCTGCGCGAGAAGCTGTTCGCTGCACGACAATGGATTGACCGAATTTTTGGAGGTCTACTCGTGAGCTTCGGGATATTACTGACAATCGCTCAGCGCTCAGCTTGAGTTGAATCAGCCCTTGTGCAGCGCCTATCAAGCACGCCGTATGTTCGAGTTGTTTCTCGCCTCGACGGATTTATGTTATTGGCAGGTGCTCCTTGCTCCTTCTACCTTGATGGCCAAAACGCTGCAGGGCACCTGATACAGGACATGCTCCGTGGTACTGCCAAGCAGCTTGGCCACCCCTTGGTGATGGGTATTTCCCATGACGAAGACATCCGCTCGCGTATGCGTCGCAAAGTCGACCATCGCTTTGGTGGGCGGCCCCGCAATAAAGTGTTGGCGCTCAGGTGGCACGCCGTAGCGTTCAGCCAGGGCAACGAAGCACTTCTCAAGTGACCGCCGCACGTCGTTGCTGAAGCCTGGCATCGTCACGGCACCAGCACCTGCATCAGAGAAATGGGTGTGTGTCAGTTCATAGGCATACAGCAGGTGCACCTGGGCTGCACATTGCGCCGCCAATTCGTTCGCCGCCTGAATGATGCTGTCGTTGATTGCGCGGATCTGTCCCTCTGGATGCGATGGATCAACCGCGGCCACTATCACCCGAGGAAGCGGGCACCTGACTTCGCTGACCAGATGTACAGGCGTCGGACAATCGCGCAACAACTGCCAATCCAAAGGCGTGACGAATACGCGCTTGAGCGCTGATTCGTGATGGACGTCCTTGATCACCAGGTCGGGCTGCATTTGAGCCACATGTTCAAGGATCTCTTGCAGCGGGTCGCGGGTCAAAGCAACTTCGGTGGTCACGTTGATGCCCTTGCTGCGCATGAGTTCGGCCTCATCCGCCAACCACTGCTGGTTCTCCTGCCGGCAACGCTCATGCAGTTGTTCGCTGTTGCTCATTAACCGCATATGGTCGAAGTCTTCGATGAACACCGCGATATGCAGCGCTGCACCGGTGGCATCGGCCAGTGCGATTGCCCGCTCCATCGCTGGCGAGTGACGCATGGTTGAACCTGCGATCAGAAAGAGTTGTTGATACTTCCTCATGTGGCACCTCCAAACATTCTGGGTTATCCGCTAGCGCCCCCAGCACTGTCGTTTGTCCACCCTTGGCGATCTCTTAACGCGTCAACTAACTGGATCGACACTATTCAATATAGGCCTGCACTGCCGGCTTTAATACTTCGGAAAAAACGAACAACAAGCCACGAATAAACGATTTTTGTTGTTGCGACATGCCCGATAGCATGATCACTGACATTAGGCGAGTAATCGCGCCGCTCTGCATGAGTATCGACCAAACCTGGATAGTTGAATGACCGCCATCAGCGTCGGCCAGTCCTGGATGTGGGCCGCCTTCATCGGATTCGTTCTCGCCATGCTGGCGTTGGACCTTTTCGTCTTCGGCGGGCGCAAGGCGCATCGTGTTTCGGTGCGTGAAGCGCTGTCCTGGGTCATCGCCTGGAGCAGTTTGGCGTTGGTCTTCGCGGGGCTGCTCTGGTGGTATCTGCGCAGCCAGTTCGGCGCCGAAGTGGCCCAGCGTACAACGCTCGAATTCCTCACGGGCTATCTGATCGAGCAGTCGCTGTCGATCGACAACATGTTCGTTTTCGTGATGATCTTCGGCTATTTCGCCGTGCCGCCAGAGTTGCAGCGCCGCGTCCTGCTCTATGGCGTGCTCGGCGCCATCATCATGCGCGCCGGGATGATTTTCGCCGGTGCCTGGCTGGTGCAGGAGTTTGCCTGGCTGCTGTATGTCTTTGGCGTTTTCCTGGTCATCACCGGCGTCAAAATGCTGATCTTCGCCAACCAGCAACCCGATCTCGATAAAAACCCTTTGCTGCGCTGGCTACGTAGCCATTTGCGGATCACCGACGGCTTTCACGGCGAGCGCTTCTTCGTGCGCCAGAACGGCCTGCGCTGGGCGACGCCGATGTTCCTGGTGCTGGTCCTGATCGAGGCCAGTGACCTGGTGTTCGCGGTCGACAGCATCCCGGCGATCTTCGCCGTGACCACCGACCCCTTCATCGTGTTCACCTCCAACATTTTCGCCATCATGGGCCTGCGCGCACTGTATTTTCTGCTTGCCGACATGGCCTACCGTTTCCACTTGCTCAAATATGGCCTGGCCGTCGTACTGGTGTTCATCGGCAGCAAGATGCTGGTCGCGCCGTGGTGGCATCTGCCAGTTCAATGGTCGCTGGCCATGGTCGGCGGCATCCTGTTGATTTCGGTCCTGTTGAGCCTGACTTTGACGCAGAGCAAAACCCGAGTTACGCCAGAGTAATGATGAATGTGAGGCGAGGGCGGGCCCAAGCGAGGTTGGCACGCCCCACGCTACCGTGCGAACTCTATTCGTCCACGCTGATGCCCGATCCCCCTAATTCGCTGGGGACATCCTTGAGCTTGGGCAACCCATCTTTGATGGGCAGTCTGGTCTCCTGATAGTGGACGTGGACGCTTGGCGAATACGCGAGATCGGAGATCACCGCGGCATACACGTCGATGAGCCCCATTTCCGGGTGTTCGGTGAAGAGGTGCCCGCCACACTGCTTGCACCATTTGCGATAACTGCGCGGTGTCTTGTTGTAGGTGCCAATGCTCTCAGCACCCCGAGTGACTTGCACTGCCTCGGGTTTCCACAGTGTGAACGCGTTGACCGGCCCCGCTGACCAATGTCGACACGACTCGCAATGGCAATAGCCCATGGCGGCCGGTTCACCGCTGACGGTGAACTCGACCGCGCCGCAAAAACAACGGCCGTTGTAAGACTTTTCTATGCTCATGGAATGACTCCTTGATCAGTGGTTACGGCTGCCGCCGGAGTGGGGAGGGGCCGTCAACGTGTTAGCGGGCTTCACCCGTCAATGTAGTGCACCGCAGTTGCTGGCGTGCGTCGAACCTGCAGTTGGAAAATGTCAGGGCGCGCATAGTGCCCGGTGACGTCAAGCGTCCGCCGTGCTGGCGCCACGAGCGAGACATCGATGTCCGCATACACAATGCCCGTCTCTCGGTGTAATGGGCCGGCCACGATGCGGCCTTGAGGGTTGACCACCACCGAGTCGCCGTCGTTGATCCACTCTTGCGGATCGGGAAACAGTTGCGCACGAGATGGGAAGTCATCAGGAATGTCGCTACCGCGCAACGACGTACCGCTGCCGAGCACCCAGCAACGGCCTTCGAGTGCAATGTGACGCATCGTGCTAATCCAGCCCTCGCCGGTGTCGTACGTGGGGGCGACGTAGATTTCCACGCCCTGTGCATACAAAGAATAGCGCGCCAGGGGCATGTAGTTTTCCCAGCAGATGAGCGTACCGATGCGGCCGACGGGTGTATCGACCGTACGCAACCCCGACGCATCGCCGAAACCATGGACCATGCGCTCGGGGTTCGTTGGCATCAGCTTGCGATGGCGGTTCAGTACTTCGCCGTTGGTACCGATAACGACTACGCTGTTATATAGCGTGCCGCCTCCTTTATGCCGCTCGCATTCATTGATGCCGCACACGATTGTCACGGCGTGAGCGCTGGCGACCTCGCACAATTCCTTCAGGTCACCGTTGGCGATATCGACGGCGTTCGCCAGCAGGCGCGTATGCAACTGGCCCATTGCCGCGCCGTCTTTTCCCGCCGCCAGCCGCCAGATCCACGACGGGTAACCGGGAATGAACGATTCGGGCAACACAATCAACGAGGCTCCCGCCTGCGCAGCTTCCGCGACCGATTGCACGGCTCGAGCGATCGTCGCGCTGCGATCGAGCAGCACTGGCGGGCGCTGAATGATGGCTATCTTGGTCATGACGTTCTCCTGTTGCGGTGGGCTATCGAGGAGTTCAGCGTGCGCGCGGCGACGTCGCGGGACTAGTTCAGAATCTGAAGCGTTTAGTTGCGGAGTACAGGCGATGGACGAAAGCTACGGTCAGTTCTGCACCGTCGCGCGCGGTGCTGAAGCACTGTGTGAGCGCTGGACGCCTTTGGTCGTGCGCGAGCTGCTATGCGGCAGTAAGCGCTTCAATGAATTGCGTCGAGGCGTACCCCGGATGTCCACCAGCTTGCTGGCACAGCGGTTGCGCCACTTGGAAGATATCGGTGTCGTACATCGCACGGCCACAGGCAACGTCTGGGAGTACAGCCTGACTGAGGCCGGCGAGGAGTTGCGCCCGATCATTATGGCGCTTGGCCATTGGGGCGCGCGTTGGATAGGCAGTCGCCTTCGCGATAACGAACTCGACGCGGGCTTGCTCATGTGGGACGTGCGCCGGTTCGCACGCATCGAGATGTTCCCGCCCAGGACAGTGGTCATCCATTTCAGATTCCGCGACGCGCGGGCCGGCGAGCAAGATTGGTGGCTGGTGGTCGAACACGGTGTGGCAGATCTGTGCCGCGACGATCCCGGACGCGAGCTCACCCTCGTCGTGGACTCTAGCGTGCGCGCGTTGACCGAGGTCTGGGCGGGCGACCGAACACCAAGGGAGGTTCTTCAGTCGCAAGAACTGCGTGTAGACGGGGCTGTACAGGATGCGCAAAACATATGGCGCTGGCTTGGCACGAGTGCGTTCGCCGGGACCCGCAGCGCTGCAATCGGGCCATTGCAATAGCCGTCGAGAAAAGCAAGCACTCGAACGTTCACTTCTGACCGATTTCTGCCTGTAGTATCGGGCAGCAATCGGCCAATAGCGGTCACTCAGGTAAACACGAATTCGCTCCTTGAGCCGGGTAGCTCGCAGATCCTCATGTTGTAGAACAATACACCTAAGAATGTGATCGCCAGAGCCCACCGAGCTTGTCGACAATGACCAGAGCCACCCACTCTGCGTTTTCGCAGGCTATGGTTTGAAGTTGATATTGAAGTACCAACAGGCCAATTTAAAAGGCTTTTTTTGGCGCTGGACGTCGATACACGGAGCAATAAACATCTAGATTTCTGCATCCTCCAGCCTTTCTGGTGAAATGCGCGACCGGTTAAATCAGTTCAAATCAGTCGTTTCCTTTGTGCCTGCTTTCTTCTCGGTAGGATAGATCTCGTACAGCCCGATCAATCCGCATAAAGACTCAATATGTCGTCATATTTGCCGCTCTGTTTGATCTGGTCGAGGGCCCGTTGCCATCGAGCCACTTCCGAACCAGGTGTGCTTTTGGACAGTGCTATGTATCCATCGGAGGTGAGGATCGTCACCGGCGTTAGACGCAATGCAGAGGCAGAGACCTTGGCTTCGGCCAGCTTATGTTGTAAGCCCCATATCGATGAAGCTACAAGCAGCACTCTGCCCGCTTGCAGCATCTTGAAGCAACCCGAATAGCTATTGCTACGGATGATGGCAGTAAAACCTTGGCTCACAAGGGCAGTATCATCCACGTTGTGGTTCAGCACACAGACGGGTAAATGGCGAGCATCAGATAGCGTATTGATTCCGGTTGGATGTTCGGCGCTTTCATATAGCCGATCCGTTTCGCTGGAAATCGGCCCTACCCAATTGACGGTCGATTCCCTGTCCGCCGTTCGGCTTACATTGAAAAAGGCAATGCCTTCGTTTTGTTGTACCAGCGCCAAGCCTCGAGCCAGTGGCACTTCGGTAATCTCCATAGGCTCGCCGAGCTCTGACAACAACGCTCGTACCAGCTCTAGGTAGAAGGCGCGCTTCCCACTATGTGGCACGCCGCGCAGGCTCCCGCTCGTACGGGACACCTCAAGGCCGGTACTGTGCGTCAATACCTGCCACTCATCGGCCAGAACATGGGATGAGCTGAAAGCCAGAATCGCGGCCAACATCCTCCTTTTCATACATCCCACTCGGGCTGCTCCTGTTCATCCGTCGAGTCACTATAAACGCGTCACCAGATGATTAAAGTGGACAGTGAGCATCGACAACTCGCCCTACGGTCATCGATTGGTGCCAGCGTTTTCAGGCACTCAGATTGGGCCTCCGATTCCCATCGAACGGCGACAGAATGCCAATGTTTTCTAACGGGTGCCATCTGAAGCCTCGTCTAATCTCGTCAGCAAGTGCAAACGGTCGGAGGGTATTTATTCAAAGAAATAGATTGTGCTTGAGCACGCGAGGACAAATTCGAGCCACCTTCAGAGGTTGGGTTAGCCAGTTGGACAGAATCATCCTTGAAGTTTGTCTTACACCAAGCGTAGCTGATCAAATCTTAGGTGCATTGAATGTAAAGCCTTCCTGAAAATCTATCATTGACTGCCAGCCACGACTGGCAGCAATGGGTCGATTGGGGCCCTTCGTAACGGGCAGCTATCGGCCAAAGGCGGCCTGCCTGCCCTATTAATAAATCCGTCCCCCTTCGGCCCTATCATCGGGAAGTGACCTCTTTCGACGTAGCTGGCAATTTCTGTCAAGTGGCGCTATATTTTAGCCATATGGCAGAGGAGTGCGATCATGATTGCTGCAGGCAAAGAGTCCTATCCAATAGCGTACGACCCAATACGTCCGCTGCAATTGCTGTTCGGTGAGGGGAAAAAGCTCAAAGCCACCAGCGCATTTGAGCTTCACGCGCTCATGGAGAAAGGCTTTCCGTCGGACCTGGTCATCTCGTTTGTTCAATCGTACAGCCAGTTCCGTGACCATCACGTTTTTTCTAAGATCATTGGCCTGTCTGATCGTACGGTGCAGCGTCGGATCAAGAGTCCTGAGCCGCTGACCGCTGAACAAACAAACGGCACCTGGCGCTTGGCTACGGTGTTGAGCAAGGCTGAAGAAGTGTTGGGTGATCGTCAGCAAGCGGTTAATTGGATGACGTCGCCAGCAATGGGGCTTGAAGGGAAGGCGCCTATAGATCTTCTGACCACGCAAATGGGCTTCGAGCTTGTCGAGGACTTTTTGACGCGCATGGAGTATGGGGTGTATTCCTGATGACGATAGTGCCAGGCAATGGTGAGTTGTATTTGTGGCGTCTTGATCAGGAGAAGCATGCGTCCACCTGGTCGTCCGGTATAGGCGCTGAAATTGCCGGCGGCCGGTGGAACTCTAAAGGTTGCAAGGCTGTGTATTGCTCGGCGGATCCTTCCACGGCAATTCTTGAGATGGCGGTGCATAAAGGCTTTCAGGCATTGGACACTGTCCCACACGTCTTGACGTGTGCCCGGGTAAAAGAAATCAAGTTGGTTCACCGGGTGATGCCGAACTCGGTACCGAATGCCAACTGGCTATTTCCAGGCTCCCCCGGCCGCGGCCAACAGCAGTTCGGTGACGGCCTCCTAGCTCAGCATCCCTTCGTATTGATACCTTCGGCGGTTTCTCGGCACAGCTGGAATGTGCTGATGAATCCCGCTGCTGCGCAGGATCTGTTTGAACTCGTTAGCCAAGAACAATTCGCTTTGGACACCAGGCTCAATCCACCCTAGGTTGTGTCTGGCCGCTAGCCGTCACTCATCCATGGCGACTAACAGCCCCCTCACATCATCGTCACACAAGCGCTGCGGCAATCGCTCTGGAGCGCCAGGCATACGCCAACACCATCAGCAGCCCCAGACCCGCCATAGCCGCTCCGGCTAGGGAGATCGCTGGATAACCCATTCCGGCATTGATCACCGCGCCGCCCAGCGCCGCACCAATCGCGTTGCCGAAGTTGAACGCTCCGATGTTCACCGCAGAGGCCAAATTGGGCGCGTCCTTGGCCGCTTCCATGACGCGCATCTGTAGCGGCGGCACCAGGGCGAAGCTGGCGATACCCCATATCAAGATGGCAACGGCGGCCGGCAGCGGCCAACGCATCAGTACGGTGAACGCCAGCAAGACCAGAATCAGTACGCTCAGCGAAACGATCAGGGTGCGATCTATCGAGCGGTCGGCGGCCCTCCCGCCCCACATGTTGCCCAGCGTCAACCCCACACCGAACAGCACCAGCATGGCAGTGATGTAAGCGGTGGACGCGTGGGTCTCGCTGCTGAGGATGGGCGCGATGTAGGTGAAGACAGTAAACATTGCCCCCGAGCCGACTACGGTCAGGGCCAACGCCCCCAACACTGGGCCACGGCCCAATGCCCGAATCTCGGCCAGTACACCGACGCTTTTCGGCGCCGGCAGGTTGGGCAGGGCGAACCACAACGCCGCCATGGCCACCACGCCGAGGCCGGTAATACCCCAGAATGAGGTGCGCCAGCCGAACAGTTCGCCAAACCAGGCGGCAAGCGGCACGCCGCCGATGGTCGCCAGGGTCAGGCCCATGAACATTGCCGCAACCGCCCCGGCACGCTTCTCAGGGGCGACCACACTAGCGGCGACGATCGAGCCAACGCCAAAGAACGCACCGTGGTTCAGTGAGGTCACCACCCTGGCGACCATGAGGCTGTAGTAATCGGTAGCCAGGGCTGACATCAGATTACCCAGGGTGAAAATTGCCATGAGCCCGATCAGCAGATAGCGCCGGGGAATCCTGCCGGTGGTCAGGGTCATCAGCGGCGCGCCGAGCAGTACGCCCAGGGCGTAAGCGCTGACCAACAGACCGGCGGCGGGAATGGAAACGCCGAGATCGGCAGCGATACCCGGCAACATGCCCATGGGGGCGAACTCGGTAACGCCGATGCCAAAGGCACCTATGGCGAGTGCGACTAGTGGTGGATTGATACGCATGGAAGGCTCCTTATCTATGCTGCCAATGCTACGATCCAGCCTTTTCAAGCGGTAGATAGCATTTCTGGCAATCACCTTTGCGTAAGGGGCACAAATGGACTTCAGCGGCAAGTCGGGTGAAATGGCCGTGTTCGCCACCGTGGCGCAGGAAGGCAGCCTGTCGGCCGCTTCGCGTGCATTGGGGCTGACACCCTCGGCGGTCAGTCGGATCATCGCGCGTACCGAACAACGTCTTGGTACCCGCCTGCTGTTGCGAACCACCCGAGCGATCACCTTCACGGCAGAGGGCGAGGCGTTCCTGCGCGGCGCCCGACGGATCCTGGCCGACATGGCCGAGGTCGAAGAAGCCATCGCCGACCAGGGCGTACCAAGGGGCCGATTACGGGTCAGCGCCGCCCTTGGCCATGGGCGGCTGGCCATCGTTCCCTTGGTGGCTGCATTCAGTGCTCGCTACCCGAACATCGTCGTCGACCTCACCCTCGGCGACGAAGTCGTCGACATTCTCGGCGGCCAGGCCGACGTAGCGGTACGCTTTGGCCATCTGCCGGACAGCCCGCTGACCGCGCGCAGGATCGGCGCCACCGGCCAGGTAGTGGTGGCATCGCCCGAATATCTGCAGCGCCACGGTACCCCCCAGGAACCGGAAGATCTGCTACGGCACAACTGCCTACGCTTCAACTTCCGACGTGCAGAACCCAACTGGCCGTTCATCCGCGACGCACGTGAGTTTTCCCTGAAGGTCAGCGGCAACATCGAATGCAGCAGTGGTGAAGCGCTGGCACAACTCGCGCGAGTAGGTGCCGGCATTGCGCGTATCGGCGAATTCAGCGTGAGCGAGGATCTGCAACGCGGCGACCTGATACCGCTGCTGGAAGCCTGGAACCCAGGCGACCAGGAACCGATTCATGCGGTGTTCGTAGGTGGTTCGACAATGCCGGCGCGGGTGCGGTTGTTCGTGGATTTCTTGCTGGAACATCACCGGATGTAAGGGCTCGCGTCATCTGCTCATTCCGGGGGCTCGTGATGCTGTTCGCGTTAATCAAGTAGTGAGCAAAACATCGTTGGGCGCGCTATCAGGGGGGCTGCCTGAATGGAACAGTAGGGCGCCATTGCAATGGTGCCTCGTCTGCACGTCGTAAATGGCAGGTAATGGCCGTTTTCTGACCATTGAGAGGGGCAGAAAACGACCCAACGCTGCCGTTGACCAAAGGCAGCTATCGGCCAAAAGCAGTCATTCGGGGGCGTCTAGGGAATAAGGGGCGATTCAAAGGCACCCATGCGAGGCTCACCGCTGGGTCGGAGGTGACAGCACTAGTCATACTCGTACAGGCGTAATTCAGATAGGCCAGCCTTACTTACGCTTTCTATGTACCTCAATCATTCCCTTGCTATCGTCGCAGCTACTTACCGTATTTTCACGTTTAAGACGTCCCAATAGCTCTCGATCAGCAGGCGTATCCGGCACTTTTAGTCTACCGCGGCCCACTTCAGTCAGCTCAGGGTAATCACCGTCAAGCGCTTGCAGGATGGTGAAGAGCTGGTCACGACTGATCACCTCCAGGTGTGGTTTAAGCAGTAGTAAGATGTGCTGCGCTGAAACTTTCCCTTGCGCCATTTTCTGTACAACGTCAGGCGAGAGCTTGTGCTCGAATGCTATAGCGAATCGCGCTAGTTCGTTTAGGCCAAGGTTAGTGGCCATTTCCACATACTGGAGAGCTTGCTCGACAATTACATTTTTGATCGTCGAATCAATATCATCACTCCCCAGAAGCATCGCCAAGTCTCGCCCTATCAAAGCCGGGGTCATGTAGCTCGAAAACTCCTGCGACTCTCGGATAAATTCTTTGCGCGTCGGCCAATCGGTGGACGCAAGGTGCTCATATGATTCTGCGTCATCCGCAATGACGTTGTATTTGAGCAACTGAGCGAAGAGCTCGCCAACTTCCGCCGCAATTTTATCAGCAGCGAGATATTTGCTAAGGCTCAAGCTCGCGACCAGCTCCGCACGTAACACCGCTGACGGAAGCTGGTCCGTTGCCGCCAGGATTGACATCGCCAACGCAGTCTTCGATTCCTCGTCGGCAGTGTCGATGTCGGTGATCTCCGCCGCGGCCGTCAGCAATTTTGTTAGATGCGCATCAATCGCCCCGATAGCCACTACGTAACCGTTAACGTTGTTGAATGTTGCGGGGATACGCTTATTTTCAGCTAGCGCTGGCCACGCCCCCTCAGACACATCTGTAAGGTCTGAAACATCACACTCCACAGCAGCACGCTCGACCACATCTCCGAGACGAGACGCATCTATCGAGAGCACGTCTTCGATCACGGCAAGGAAGTGCTCTTTCGCATCTATCGTCGCGGATGTGCCTTCGACAGCCTCCAAGTACTTGCTCAAATGCCTGAGCACGTAGTCATACACCGTTTGGTCCCGATCCTGAATGACGTCGAGCGCCACGGTTTTCGCACTGTCGATAGCTATCAAGAGGTTCTGGTAAGTGATCTCATACAAATTGCGTGATACGAACGACGTACGGACATGACGGCCAAGCAGCTCAAGGCGAGGAACGGTAATACCTCCATCTCCGAAGAGCACGCCGATACGTTCAGCCTGGGCCGGCAAGGTCGCATCCGAAGTTAGCGCCGAAAATTCAGAGTGGCGCTCCGACAGGTATGACGACACCGCAGAATCAATCCGCTGCTTGGGAGGCGGCAAATTTGCGAGCGCTACATTCACAAACGCTAGGCGCAAAGAATCGTCTAGATCCGCCTGAGTCACGAGGTAGGTAAGCACTCGCGTGGACGCGATCGTGAAACGTTCGATAAGCCGTTGGCGCTCTTCCCCTGCGCTGAGGTAGGCCTGCAGAAAACTGACCTGGCGCTCCCCGAGACCAACTAGAGAGCGGATCATGATGTCGGCCGCTTTGACATCTGAGGCTAGAAGACGATCTAAGATAGCGATGTTGTAAAGCGCAGGCTCCTGCAGCGCGTTCTTGCCTCGTTCGCGGACGATGGCGTCCACGTCCTCTGGGGTAAGCAAGAAGTGCTGATCCATCAGATCTCGCTCGACATGATGAATAATGAAATTCGTGGCAGCGGTGCCAACGCGATCCCCGTGGAAGGTTGACGTGTAGAGCGTGAAGTTGCGGTTGATATATCCGGCACGGACGATCTGGTACGCCAGGCCCGACGTTAGGATGCTTTTCGCAATTGCCTCGAAGGGCTGCATGCCCTCCTCATATTGGACGAGAAATTCTGGCCGCTTGACGAGATCACCAAGATCAGCGCTTCGCAGGAATTTGATTTCATCCATCTTCTCATCGATTTGCTCGGTGAGAGCTTCACGATCCGCTTCGTTCCAGCTCTTGGCGTCCAGCGGATCCCTAAGCGCAGCCACAAGATTGTCGCGGGTGAACGTCAGGTTATGACCGTGGTAGTTGTCGTGATATTTAAGTGGCGAGTATTCGTCTGGAGAGACGAAGCTTGTCCAGAACTCCGCTTTCTTAAAGTCGTTCGGAGACTTCGCAACACCTTCAATCGAATACGTTGCATTTTGGGTCCGAAAACCAGCAGCTTCAACAGTTAGCTGCACGTACTCAAGCAGCCGCTCTCCCAACTGAGCACTACGAGTAACAGCTCCATTGATCCGTGTGACCTGCTGACGGAGCAAGCGAACATCGCCCTCGATCCGCTTGATGTTCTCAGTCACCAGTTCACGGCTTAGCTTGTAGAGCACGTCCAGGTTGCTGTGCCCGAGCCGGATCGTTTCAAAGTCAGCTAAGTGCGTACTCTTATAGAGCATCATCGCAAACAGGTCAGTCTCATTCAGTTTGAGGTCCTCTCCGTCGCCGGCGAAGATCCGGTCGCGAAAGACGATGAACTCGTTACGGACGTTCTTGAGCAGGCGCATATCCGGCACGTACTGCGTCGCTAAATCGAGTAGCTCCGGAGCTACCTGATGCTTGATCTGGCCGAGTAGCTGTAGCGCCAAGTTACGAGCGCTTCTGTGCGTAATGAAGGGGACTACCGGGATGACCAGATCGAAGAATTTCGTGCGATTAGTGCGCATAGCTTCGATCTGTGCCGGATCGTCCGTAGCGAGCACCTCTGTATTGCGTTTACGGCCTTCTATCTCCAGACCAATACGATCGAAGATGCTGTCTTTGATGGCATAAATAAATCGAATCGGTTTCTTGATCTGAGGCGAGGCGTTGAGCAGGGTGTTGAGCGCTCGAAGCGTCTCGAAAATATGAGAGTCGTTGAACCGATCGATATCCTCGAAGAGCACAACATCGCGATCTGAGACCTCAAAGAAATAGACGATCTCGTCGAGATATTGGTCAAAATACGAAACGGAGCTTTCGTTGAGCGTGACGGTTGCAGATCCCGCGGAGAGCTGCTGGATATGCAGTTTTCCATAGAATGACCAGCTTACTAGGAGGGTAGTCAGCGCACTGGCACACCAAACGACAGGATGAGCCCATACCCCGATATCCGCATACGGCGCGAATACAGAGGCAATCTTTGCCGTCCACTCCGTCAGTAGGAAAACTACAACAACGACGAACCCCAACAATATCGACGTTCCTATCGCCCGCCACCATCTGAAACGCTCGATACGTCGAAAGCGTGAACCAGGGGTTCTGCTCGGATATTCTCGATAGAGCAGCTGTTTAACAATTTCCTGTTGGATGCGGTTGGTCGGCGTGGTGGCCTGAACAGGCACTGAATCATCAAGCTGGGAAACCTCGATAGGTGCAAGCGTCGAGAGCGATAACTCTACGATGCGATTATCCAGCCGCCGAGCGACTTCCTGCATGATGCTGCTCTTACCGACCCCGTAGTTGCCGGACAAAGCTATGTTACGGACTTGATCCTTCGCGAGCGCAGCTTCTATAGCGGCGACATAGCCACCATGCTCTTCTGCCAAATACTCAGGGGTAAGCGGGACCAGCTCCCACGTGTCCCCGGTAGGTTTTTGTTCAGAACGGAAGATGCCCTGAACACAACTACGCATGCTGCGCAAAAAATGACAGAGCACATGTCCTCCTGACGAAATATCCTAATTTGTGGCAGTACCACATCAAGATCGAGCAGCAAAGTACGCAGACAGTACACGTGCCTACACAACCGTCGACCTAGCTAATATACCCCACCTGTGAGGCGCGTACTTGTGGTTGATTCGGCTCATGTTGAGAGCGTTGAGCGACGCCATTTTCCTCTAGCTATGCTTAAGTCTTCAAATCCTTGGCATCGATGGCGGTTTCTGGCCGTAATCGGCGAGGTCTGAATGACCGCTTTTGGCCGACAGCTGCCCTTCGTGGAGTGCAGCAAACGCCCCATACTCCTCCACTGGGCCCCCCCTCAGTGCTTCGTTGTTTTCCATTCGTATCGCTCGTATGAACCTTGGTACCTTCGATTATTTCGTCATCGTGAAACGAAAGATCTGTTCTTGCAGGCCGGTTTTGATCAATGCCGCCAATAGTTGGGTGGCAGGTGTCGGGTCGTCGCCACCGTTGTGCAGCACGTAGCCAAGGCTTGGCACGGGTGGCAGGCCAGGAACTACGGTGAGATGGCGCGGCAGTCCGATCCGGGTGCGGAGCGTCAGGCCCAATCCGGCGGTGACGGCCGCCCAGATTCCACCCACGCTGGGGCTGGTGAGGGCAATCCGCCAGGGTATGTGAGCAGCATCCAGCGCCAGGGTGGCAGCGCTGCGCATTACGCAAGGCGCGTCAAACATGATCAATGGCAACGGTGAGTCATCAAGGCCTGACGGCACTGGCGTATCGGGGGCTCCGATCCAGTGCATCTGGGTTTCGCCCAAGCGCGTGGCATAGGGCGACATGTGCCCCGTGTCCCAGGTCAGAGCCAGGTCCAGCTCTGCACTTTCGACCAGAGCAAGCAGCTCGGTGTTACGGGCGATCCGGACTTCGAGATTCACCCTTGGGTAAGTCCTGACGAAGCCTCGCAGGATATCGCTCAGAAAATGTTCCCCGAAGTCCTCTTGTAGCCCGAGGCGTATGGTCTCGGCGGTCTGGTTTTCGTGCAGCGTCTGGAAAATGCCGTCGTTCAGTTCCAGCAACCGGCGGGCATGGCTGAGCAGTGTTTCTCCCATGGGGGTCAAGACCAGCCCGCGACCGGATTTGGCCAGTATCGGCGTACCGACCTGTTCCTCGAGTTTCTTCAATTGAGCGCTTACGGCAGACGTAGATCGACCGAGCCGATCCGCCGCTTTGGCAAAACTGTTGTACTCCACGCCGGTAACGAAGGTGCGCAATACGTCAAGATCGAAGGTTGGACGGCGCATTCAATAGTCCACTAATTCAGGATGATTGCTGCAATTAAATCTGATATTCGGAATTGTTGCGACTTGATAGTTTTCTCCCGTCAATTGGGACATCAGGGGAAATCATCATGAGTGCATCGAAGGTCACTGGGCGGGAACAGCAGGGCAACTACCCGCAGAAGTTTGCCGAACTGACTGACAACGTATTGTTTGGCGACATGTGGACACGTCCGCAATTGAGGCCCCGCGAACGCAGTCTGGCGACGGTGGCCGCGCTGGTGGCGATGTACCGGCTTGAGCAATTGCCGTTCCATTTTCAACGTGCACTCGATAACGGTTTGAGTGTCGACGAACTGTCCGAAGTCATCACCCACCTGGCGTTTTATTCCGGTTGGCCGACGGCTGCCTCGGCACTGAACGTGCTTAGTGAGCTTCAAGCTCGTCTTCCAGAACATCAGGAGTAGCCGTTGATGCCGTTTGCACGAATTTCACTGCACCGCGGGAAGTCGGCCGAGTATCTACAGGCATTGTCTGCAGGTTTGCACGACGCCTTGGTCGAGAGCTTCGAAGTACCGAAGACAGATCGTTTCCAGGCCATTCACCAGCATGAGGTCGGCGAGCTGATATTTGATCCCCACTACCTTGGCGGGCCGCGCAGCCATGACTTTGTGCTCATCGCGATTACCGCAGGCCGTCCTCGAAGTGTCGGGACCAAACAGCGGTTTTACCGCGATCTGGTTGAAAAATTGGGGCGGGCGACGGGCCTGAACGCGGAGGATGTCATGGTGGTAATCACCACTACGGCCGGCGATGAGTGGTCGTTTGGAGGAGGGCGGGGTAACTAGCGGGGGCAATCACCAGATCTGCGAGCGAAAGGCGGTCTTTGAACTCCCCCGGAGATTGCGCCGCTTGGCCTTCGAGACCGACTGCACCGACGTCCACTACTCAGGCGATGATTTACCGAGCGAAATGGACGCCGGCTGATAGCTTGAGAAAGCCTACGCGACGTTCATGGTCTTGTGAGTATCGATCAAATGCTGCACCACACCCGGGTCGGCCAGGGTCGAGATGTCACCCAAGCCATCGTACTCAGCCGTGGCAATTTTGCGCAGGATGCGGCGCATGATTTTCCCCGAACGGGTTTTCGGCAACCCCGGCGCCCACTGGATGACATCCGGCGAGGCGATCGGACCGATCTCCTTGCGCACCCAGTTCTTCAGTTCCAGGCGCAACGCTTCGTTCGGCTCTTCGCCACCGTTGAGGGTGACGTAGACATAGATCCCCTGGCCCTTGATGTCGTGCGGCACACCGACTACGGCGGCCTCGGCGACTTTCGGGTGGGCGACCATCGCGCTCTCGATCTCGGCGGTGCCCATGCGGTGGCCGGAGACGTTGAGCACGTCATCCACCCGGCCGGTGATCCACCAGTAGCCGTCTTCGTCGCGACGAGCACCGTCGCCGGTGAAGTACATGCCGCGGAAGGTCTTGAAGTAGGTGTCGACAAAACGGTCATGGTCGCCGTACAGGGTACGGGCCTGGCCTGGCCACGAGTCGAGGATCACCAGGTTGCCTTCGGCGGCGCCCTCGATGATGTTGCCCAGGTTATCCACTAGCGCCGGCACCACGCCGAAGAACGGACGCGCCGCAGAGCCCGGCTTGAGGGCGTGAGCGCCCGGCAGCGGGCTCATCAGGGTGGCGCCGGTTTCGGTCTGCCACCAGGTGTCGACGATCGGGCAACGCGATTGTCCGACGTTCTTGTAGTACCAGTCCCAGGCTTCCGGGTTGATCGGCTCGCCCACCGAACCCAACAGGCGCAGGCTGCTGCCATCGGTGCCTTCGCAGGCGGCAGTGCCGGAGGCCATCATCGCGCGGATCGCGGTCGGCGCGGTGTAGAGGATATTGACCTTGTGCTTGTCGACGATTTTCCCCACCCGGGTGATGTCCGGGTAGTTCGGCACACCTTCGAACAGCAGGGTGGTCGCGCCATTGGCCAGCGGGCCGTAGACGATGTAGGTGTGGCCAGTGACCCAGCCGACGTCGGCGGTGCACCAGTAGATTTCGCCCGGACGGTAGTCGAACACGCGCTCATGGGTCAGCGCCGCGTACAGCAGGTAGCCGCCGGTGGTGTGCTGAACGCCCTTTGGCTTGCCGGTGGAGCCGGAGGTGTAGAGGATGAACAGCGCTTCTTCGGCGCCCATTTCTTTCGGCGCGCAGACGGTGCCCGCGACTTTCATCAGGTCTTCGTACCAGATATCGCGATGCTGGTTCCACTTGATGTCGCCACCGGTGCGCTTGCACACGATGACTTTCTGGATGCTGCTGGTTTCCGGGTTGGTCAGCGCGTCGTCGACGTTGGCCTTGAGGGAAATTTTCTTGCCGGCACGCAGGCCTTCGTCAGCGGTGATCACCACTTTCGATTTGCAGTCGATGATCCGTCCGGCCAGGGCTTCGGGCGAGAAGCCGCCGAACACCACCGAGTGAATCGCGCCGATCCGGGTGCAGGCCAGCATGGCGACCACGGCTTCGGGGATCATCGGCATATAGATAGTCACCACGTCGCCGCGGTGCACATCCTGGCCACGCAGGGCGTTGGCAAACTTGCAGACTTGTTCGTGCAGCTCGCGGTAGGTGATGTTGCGGCTCTCGGTTGGGTCATCGCCTTCCCAGATGATCGCGATCTGGTCGCCGCGCTCGGCCAGGTGACGGTCGAGGCAGTTGTAGGAAACGTTGAGGGTGCCGTCGGCGAACCACTTGATGTCGACATGGTGGTCGTCGAACGAGGTCTGCTTCACCGTGGTGAAAGGCTTGATCCAGTCGAGGCGCTTGGCTTGTTCGCGCCAGAAGCCGTCCGGGTTGACGACAGACTGCTGGTACATGGCCTTGTAGGTCGCCTCGTCAGTCAGGGTATTGGCCAGAGCCTCGGGACGAACGGGATACAGAGAAGCCGCACTCATCTTGCTTTACCTCGGTGAAATAGTTGTCTCAACGGCAAGGCTCGCGCCTACAGGTACGACGTAATCCTGTAGGGGCGGAGCCATGCTCGTGATCGCCGTTACTCGGTCTCGTAGAAGATCAGAAGAAGCCCAGCGGGTTGATGTCGTAGCTCACCAGCAGGTTTTTGGTCTGTTGGTAGTGATCGAGCATCATCTTGTGGGTTTCACGGCCGACACCGGACTTCTTGTAGCCACCGAACGCGGCGTGTGCCGGGTACAGGTGGTAGCAGTTGGTCCAGACGCGACCGGCCTTGATCGCCCGGCCCATGCGGTAGGCGCGGTTGATGTCGCGGGTCCAGAGACCGGCACCGAGGCCGAACTCGGTGTCGTTGGCAATGGCCAGGGCTTCGGCTTCGTCCTTGAAGGTGGTGATGCTCACCACTGGGCCGAAGATTTCTTCCTGGAACACGCGCATTTTGTTGGTGCCCTTGAGCAGGGTCGGCTGGATGTAATAGCCGGTCGCCAGGTTGCCCTCGAGTTTTTCCACCTTGCCACCGGTCAGCAGCTCGGCGCCTTCGCCCTTGGCGATTTCCAGGTAGGAGAGAATTTTGTCGAATTGCTGCTCGGACGCCTGGGCGCCGACCATGGTGTCGGTGTCGAGCGGGTCGCCGCGCTTGATTTGCAGGACCTTCTTCATCACGACTTTCATGAAATCGTCGTAGATCGACTCTTGCACCAGGGCGCGAGACGGGCAGGTGCAGACTTCACCCTGGTTGAAGAACGCCAGCACCAGGCCTTCGGCGGCTTTTTCGATGAACGATTCTTCGGCTTGCATGATGTCGGCGAAGAAGATGTTCGGCGACTTGCCGCCCAGTTCCACGGTCGACGGAATGATGTTTTCGGCGGCGCATTTCATGATGTGCGAGCCGACCGGGGTCGAGCCGGTGAAGGCGATCTTGGCGATGCGCTTGCTGGTGGCCAGGGCTTCGCCGGCTTCTTTGCCGAACCCTTGCACCACGTTCAACACGCCCGGTGGCAGCAGGTCGCCGATCAGTTCCAGCAGCACGCTGATGCCCAGCGGCGTTTGTTCGGCCGGCTTGAGCACCACGCAGTTACCGGCAGCCAGGGCCGGCGCGAGTTTCCAGGCGGCCATCAGGATCGGGAAGTTCCACGGGATGATCTGGCCGACCACGCCCAGCGGTTCGTGGAAGTGATAGGCGGCGGTGTGTTCGTTGATTTCCGCAGAGCTGCCTTCCTGCGCGCGGATGCAGCCGGCGTAGTAGCGGAAGTGATCAGCCGCCAGCGGGATGTCGGCGTTCAGGGTTTCGCGCACGGCCTTGCCGTTGTCCCAGGATTCGGTGATTGCCAGGACTTCGAGGTTCTGCTCGATGCGATCGGCGATTTTCAACAGCACCAGGGAGCGGTCCTGGACCGAGGTCTTGCCCCAGGCATCGGCCGCGGCGTGGGCCGCGTCCAGGGCTTTTTCGATGTCTTCGGCCGTGGAGCGGGGGAATTCGGCAATCGGTTGGCCGTTGACCGGCGAGGTGTTGGTGAAGTACTGGCCTTTGACAGGCGCGACGAACTCGCCGCCGATGTAGTTACCGTAGCGGGACTTGAAGGAAACGATGGCATCGGGAGTGCCGGGATGGGCGTATTTCATGGTGGCGTTCTCTTGTTGTTGTGGGATGTGACCGTCCTTTGGACGGCCACTGTCAATTGCACAAGCCCAACAGGCTCAGGAGCCCTGCGGGGTTTCTCCACGTGCCAGGCGGGCATTGATGTTTTCGATGACCTCTGGCAAATCAACGATGGTGTCGATCAGATAGTGCGGGCGAGAGCCTTCGAACATCTTGATGATGCGCGCGCGTTCCTCGGCCAGCTCCTCCAGGGATAAATCCTTGAACTCTTCATAGGACAGGCCCAATGCGTTGCCAGAGCAGGTCAATGCCACCGTCCACATTCCAGCGCTACGGCCTTCGAGAATCCCCGGCCAGGTGTCGTCGACCTTGACGCAGGCCGCGACATCACTGATGCCCAGCGCAATCACGTTAGCCAACGCTTGCGCGGGGTGTGGACGACCATTGGGCACTTCGTCGGTCGCCACTACATGGTCGGTGACGTAGCCGTTCTTGCGAGCCAGCTCCACGACTTTTTCCATGACCACGGCCGGGTAGCCTGAGCAAGAACCGATTTTCAGTCCCTTGTCGCGCAAGCCATTGATGGTATTGAGCGCACCGGGAATCAGCGCCGAATGCAGGGCGATCTTTTCGATCTGCAAAGGCATGAAGCGCTCGTAGAGGGCAGTGACATCATCGTCGGTGGGCAATCGGCCGAAGGCGAGACGGTAGCGTTCGGCGATCTGCGGTTCGTTGCACAGCGTGCGGATGTGATCCCATTTGCCCATGCCCATAGGCCCGCGAGCTTCTGCCAGGGAGACTGCAACGCCGAACTCGGCAAAGGCTTCGACGAATATCTGAGTCGGTGCGAAAGAACCGAAATCAACGACAGTGCCGGCCCAGTCCAGTACCACGCCCTGCAGTTGGGAAGGTTGTTGGTAATGCATGGTGATTGCTCCAATGAATGGTGAGTGATTAATTCGAATTCAGGGGGTTGTGCCAACGATGACCGTTTGCATTGGAGCCGAGGCCAGCACCGTGCTTTCCACGGTTTTCGGGCGGCTGTTCCAGAATGGAATCAACATCAGGCTGGCCAGTAGCGCCGCGACGGTGAACACCAGGAAGATGGTGGTGGTGTCGAAGTAACCGGGTAACAGGCCGCCGAGGACCGCGCCTATCGAACCGCAACCGTTGACGAAGCCTGCGGCGGAGGCCGCTCCGTCCTTACTGCCGAAATCAATGGCCGCCGAGCCGCTCATCATCGAGTCCGGCCCGTAAAGCGTCAGGCCCATCATGAACAGCAGGCCAACCACCATGTAAAGACTGCCGCTCTGCATGGCAGGGACGAACAGCGCGAGGCAAATGGTCAGGAGCACCAGGCTAAGAACACAGGCCGGCATCCGCCGAGCGCCAAAGTATTTGTCTGAGGCGATACCAATCAGGATCGGGCCTGCCAGGCCTGCCAATTCAAAAGCCGTCGGCACGATGGCGGATGCCACTTTGCCAATCTCTGGCATCCGCTCGTAGATAATCACCGGCCCCCAGAGCAGGATCGCGTAGCGCGCTGGCTTGAGCATGAAATAGGCCAGGCCGAGCACCAGTACGGTTCGATTTTTCATCACCGTGCGCAAACCAGCCCACATGCTTTCGCGCGGCACTGCGACCTTGCTGACGGGTTCGATCTCGATCTCTACAGGCGGCAGCCCGACATCTTCTGGCTGGTTGCGTTGCAGGAAAAAGAACAGTACCGCTACCACCAGCACCACCACGGCGCTGCTGATGAACGCGATGCGCCAGTCATGGTAAGCGTTGTAGGCCCACCAACCGGCAAACGGTGTGGCAACCAGTCCGCCGAAGGCGTAGCAGGTGCTCCAGTAACCCAGTACGCGGCCACGTTCGCCAGTGCTGAAGAAGCTCCCAACGTTCTTGCACAGCCCCGACCAACCCGTGGACTGAGCCAGGCCTTGGATCAGCATGCAGGAGGCGAAGATCGGTAGCGTGGCGTAGGTGCCCATCAGTAGCGCCGCCAGCGCCGAAATCACCAGTCCGCTGAGGACCACGACCCTGGGACCGAAGCGGTCAGAGAAGTTGCCCCACAGAAACTGGCCGACTGCATACGCGATCAGGTAGAGGGCATCGAGGTTGGCCATCATGCTCTTTTCGAGCATGAAGTCCGGATCTTCGCCAATCCCCAGCTTGGCCACGGAAAAAGCCTTGCGGGTAAAGTAGAAGGCCGCATAGGCCACCCAGGTGATAAGGAAAATTTGCACGCGCCAGCGCTGGAGCGATTTCCAGCCGGTTGCGAGAGGGTTTGTAGCGTTCTTGTTCATGGTGTTCTGATCCCGTATGTGGTGCCAGACAGCGCAAAGTAATGGGTTTTGTTTTTATTTTCGGTACAGAAAATCTCTCCACGCACACGGCATCGATCAGATGGCAGTGAGGTGGCATCAGGCTTTCGGTATTAAATTGACGCGGTCGCTGACTCCTGCTCGGCTGTGGCTAGCGGTAAGTCACCGAATCCATGGTTAAAAAAGACCCCTGTCCACAAGTGCTACCCATTGCACCAGTGCGTGAATCGACAAGGACCTTTGAAGGGCCGTCAGGCCGCCGGCTGTTGCATGTCGACGTTCATCGCCACGAGACTGTCGGCGATGGCGCGCAGCAACTGATGGACGATGTATTCGTCGATCTGGCCGATACAGCCGATACGGAAACTCTCGGCTACGGTCAGCTTGCCGGGATAGATGATGAACTGACGGGCTTTGAGCTCATCGTAGAACCGCTTGAACTCAAAGTTGGGATGTTGCGGGCTGAAGAACGTGGTGATGATTGGCGACAGCCAACGGTCTTCAAGCAACGTCCTGAAGCCCAGCTCGCGCATGCCTTTGACCAGCACATCGCGATTGCGCGTGTAGCGCGCCAGACGGCCATGCACACCGCCTTCGGCAGTGTGTTGCTCCAAGGCTTTATGGAACGCTACGACGCTGTGGGTCGGCGGCGTAAAGCGCCATTGGCCCGTGCGCTCCATGTAGACCCACTGCTCATACAGATCGAGGCTCAGGGAGTTGGCGCGGCCTTTGGCGGCCTCCAGCACGGAGCGACGGATGATGACGAAACCGAAGCCGGGAATACCCTCGATGCATTTGTTGGCGGAGGACACCACCACGTCGAAAGCAATCTCATTGATGGTCAACGGCACGGCTCCGAAGGAGCTCATCGCATCGATGATCAGGCTCTTGCCATGCGCCTTCACCACATCGGCGATTTCGCGCAGCGGATTGAGAATGCCGGAGCTGGTTTCGCAATGGACCAGGAAGACGTTGGTGATGTCGGGATTGTCCCTGAGCAGGGCGTCCACCTCCTCAGGCTGCGGTGGCAGATAATCGCCTTTGTCCAAGGTAATGAACGCGCGGCCGAGGTACTCCAAGGTCTTGGTGGCGCGCTGGCCGTAGGCGCCATTCATCAGCACCAGTGCTTTACCGTCACGCGGGATGGCCGTGGCCAAAGCTGCCTCCACCGAGTAGCTACCGCTGCCTTGCAACGGCACACAGGCGAAGCTGTCGTCCTGGACACCGGCCATGCTGAGCAAGTTCTGGCGAACTTCGGCAGTGACTTGGTTGAAGGTAACGTCCCATGAACCCCAGTCGCGCAGCATGGCTTCCTTGGTCGCTTTGGACGTGGTCAAGGGGCCCGGGGTCAGCAGGTAGGGTTCACCCAAGGCTGGAGTAGCCAGCGCCTGTGTGGTCGGAAATTCAGCTTTGGTCATGATCTTCTCCGGCGGTTTTGTTTTTGTGGGGGAGTGATGCATGGCGTGATCAAAACATCTGCGGAAAAATAACTGAAATCGATTTATCACATGTCACAAACAAGCTGAGCTTATAAGTCGAAATCATTCGTCTACCCTCCAGATCAGACCCTGGGTTGCTGTTCAAGTGAGCGGTCGCTGTGTGAGCGCGGCGTTAGCCCTTGTCTGACTTGCCGGCGGCGGCGGCGAATTTCGCCAGGCGCACATCCAGTCGACGAGGGTGCAGGTTGTGGTCCTCGGCGTGCTCCTTGCGCCGAATGGCATTGCGCACCATCAGCGAACCCAGGTAGCGGATCGGCTCCGGTGGGAAATGGCCGAGCGGACCTTGCACCAGCGGCGAGCGTGTCCAGGGGTTGTCCTGCCCCAACACCAGCGATGAGAGGATCTGTCCACCCATGTGACAAGGGCCGACGCCGCTGCCGGAATAGCCGAAGCCATAAAAGATGTTGCCGCCTGCGCCCATCCGGCCGAAGAACGGTAGCCCGGTGACGGAGCGATCGGACGGGCCATTCCAGGTGGCGGCGATGCCGACATCGGCAAAGTCGGGGAAGAACTCGGCAAGGGTGTTGCGCAACAATCCTTTGTAGGGCGATGGCTGGTCGAATACCGGCAACATGCGCCCGCCGTAGGCGAAGGTATTGCCGCCTTTGCCGAGCATGATCCGACCGTCCGGGGTGTTGTGGTAGTAGTGCACGAAGATGCGTGAGTCGAGCACGGTGACCCCGCTGGTCAGGCCGATCCGCTTGAGCAGGTCGGGTCGAGGCTCGGTAATGATCATGTCGCTGGAGACGATGGCAACCGAACGCGAGAACTGAGCAAAGGCACGCGCCATCCAGGCGTTCATCGCCAACACGACCCGGTCGCAGGTGACGTTGCCGTTCGGGGTGTTTACGGTGGCAGGCAGTCCCTCTTGCAAATGGGTCATCGGTGAGCCTTCGTAGATACGCACACCCAATTGCAGTGCGACTCGACGCAGACCGCGCACCAGCTTGCCCGGCTGCACACTGGCTGCCGCAGGCGAGAACCAGCCTTCAATGTGCCGGGTCGAGCCCGCCATGCGCTGCACGTCAGCTAGCGCGTACTTGGAGAAGGAGTTAATGCCATTGCGCTCCAGCGCGGCGATCACGCTGTCGGTCGAGCCGACCTGGGCACGGTTGGTTGCCGTGTAAAGCGTGCCATCGAGACGGTAATCGGCATCAACCGCGTACTTCTCGCAAAAGCTGCCGATGGCGTAGATGCTTTGCTCCGATTCCTTGACCAGGCGTATTGCCTCGTTGACGCCAAACAACCGCTCCAGGGTGAAGTACTTGGCCGACCAGGACAGCGCGCAGCCGCCGTTGCGTCCACTGGCGCCGGCACCACAGATGTCGGCTTCGACGATGACCACGTCCAGCTCGGGGTTCTGTTCCTTGAGCATGATGGCAGTCCACAAACCGGTGTAACCGCCACCGACGATGCAGACATCGGCGCGGGTGTCCTGCCGCAGCGGCGGGCAGGGCGAGTCGGGTTGGGTTTTCAGGGCCTGATCGAGCCAGTAGGGGCGCATGACGTCATCTCCGTTGCAGCGGTTTTGGGGGCAGGGCTTGAGCAGGCAATCAGGCGCATGCAGCGACCACGATCATTTCCACGCGCCAACCGGGGTCGATCAGATCGGCCAGGGTGCACGCTCGCGTTGGGGCATGGCCTTCGGGAAAGAACTGGTCCCAGACCCTGTTGAGCCCTGCGTAGTCGTCGCGATGGGCGAGCAGGATACGTACCGAAAGCACCTGCTTGCGGCTGCTGCCGGCACTCAGTAGGAGCTGCTCGATACCGGCGAGCACCTCGTGGGTCTGGGCCTCGATGTCGCCGCTGAGGTTGCTGGCGACCTGGCCACCGATATAGAGGTGGTTGTCATAGCGGACCATGTCCGAACGGCGTTTTATCGCGGCGAAACGTTCGATTTCCATACAGTACTTCCGGGCTGATACGAGGGCGGCAGTGTTCGAACACTGGTCTGGGGCTTGCGAAAACCATGCTTGCAGTTCATCGTCTATAAATAAAATCGATTTAGCGTATGCATGAATAAGTTGAACCTATGCCAAGGCTGCCGCGATGACCATTTCCCATACCCAACTCAAGGCGTTCCACGCGGTTGCCGTCAACGGCAGTTTCACCCGCGCGGCCGAGCAGCTCTGCCTGTCTCAACCGGCGGTGTCCGACCAGGTACGCAAGCTCGAGGACTATTACGGGGTGATGGTGTTCTACCGCGACAAGCGCCAGGTGCGCCTGACTGAAGTGGGCGAGCGGTTGTTCGGCCTGACCCGGCGCTTGTTTGATATCAGTGTCGATGCCCACGACATGCTGATGGACTACCGCACCCTGTCCACGGGATCCCTGAACCTCGCCGTGGATGCGCCGGTGCATGTGCTGCCCTATGTCGCACGCTTTTGCAGGCGTTACCCCGGTATCGATGTGAAGATTGAAACCGCCAACACCGATGAGGTGCTGCAACGCTTATTCGCTCATCAGGCCGACATCGCCCTGCTGGGTCGCACTATCGAGGACGACCGACTGCTGTCGCTGCCCTTGCGCAGCGATCCGATGCTGGCGTTCGTCGCGCTTGATCATCCCTGGGCGCAACGCGAATCCATCAGCCTTGGCGACCTGCACGACACGCCGCTAGTGCTGCGCGAAAAAGGCTCGATGACGCGTCTGTGCCTGGAGGAAGAAATGGCCACCGCGGGCTTGCGCATCCGCAAGGCGATCGAAGTGGATGGGCGCGAAGCCGCACGTGAAGCGGTGGCGATTGGCATGGGTGTCGGTGTTGTCTCGGCGACCGAGCTGGGCTCTGATTCACGGCTTCGCGGGTTGCCCATCGTCGATTGTCAGCGGCGCTTCACCGAGACGCTGGTGTGCCTGCGCGCGCAGAGTTCGCGGCGTATCCTGACGACGTTTTTTAACGTGGTTCGAGAGGGGCTGGCTGAGTGAGGTGGGGGATCATGGCCTGGCGTGTGGACGCAGCAATACGTAGAGCGCGATGGGTGCCCCCACCAGGCCGATCACGGCATTGAGGTGCAACACGTGTCGGCTCCACGGCAGATGAGTGACCAGATCGGCCGCCAGCCCAAGTGAGGAACCCAGGAGCACGGCCGCAGGCATCAGCAGTCGGTGATCTGCGCTGGATATGACCCCTCGGGCGACTTGCGCTGCGACCAGGCCAAGAAAAGCCACCGGTCCGCAATAGGCGGTGACCAGCCCGCAGAGCCATGCCGCGATGAACAGGGCGATCCGGCGAATGCGTTTTACCGGCATGCCCATTGACGCTGCATAACGGTCGCCAAGGAGCAGCGCGTTAAGAGGCTTGGACAGTGCCCATAGGGCGGCAAAGCCAAGCAGGACTCCGGGTATCAGCAAGCGCAACTGCGCGCCAGTCGCGCCAGCGAAACTTGCGTCATCCCACGCCTTGAAAGCCCGCGCCTGGTTCTCATCGACAAAGTGCATCAACACACTGATCAAGCCCACGGCCATGTAACCCAGCATCAGCCCGCTGATCAGCAGGGTGATGGTGTTGACCCGCCCGGAAATAAACGCCAGCAGGCTCAACAGCAAGGTCGATCCTGCAACGGAGGCAAGCGCCAGTCCGACATCGCCTGCCAAGCCGAACTGGCTCAACCAGGCGTTACCTGCCACCCCGGAGAATGTCACCAGTACGGCGGCGCCCAACCGCGCGCTGTGGACGATGCCGAGGACATACGGGTCTGCCAGGGGGTTGCGAAACAGCGTCTGCAGCAACAATCCTGCTGCCCCCAGCGCTCCTCCGCTGACCAGCGCATTCAAGGCGCGAGGCAGACGAAACTGAAAAAGGATGTTGTGCCAGACAGTCTCGATCGAACCGCCCGCCAGTGCGCCAAGCATCGCTGTGACCGGGATGTCTACAGCGCCGATGGTCAATTCAGCGATCAGCAAGGTCAGGGTCAAGAGCGCCAACAACACGTAGCGACACCCAACGGGCAGGTAAGTAAATGAAGGGGCGTGTTTGATGATCATGGTCATGGCAACTTGCGAACAAATACGTTGGAGGGGAGGGCGGAAGGCGACAGTTGTGGGTGCAGCACTTGGACCAGTTCGGCCAACAACACGTGCGGCCGGGTCATGCTCTGGTCCTGATAGGGCGAAGCCCAGGCACCTGTGTAGCCTTGGTCGAAGGCATATACCCGGCCCTCACGCGCTGCACGAAACCAGCGACTGTGCGGGCTGGTTGCGAGCATCTGCGGCAGCGAGGCGTACCCAGGCTTGGCACCCAGCCAGAAGGGGGCCGCGGCGCCTTTCTCGTAGAGGTGTTCGAAACTTACCTGCACCAGGCTGCCACGCTCCCGGGACTCCTCAAGCACGTATTGCCCACCCGCATCGGCAATCAATCGGGCCCGCTGATTGAGGCCGCCAAATACCTCGAAACTGCCACGACCAGAGGGGAAGCCCGCCATGACCAGAGGACGCTGCTGCACATCGTTGGTCAATGCGGACCAACGCAGATAGTCGCGTTCAATCGCAGCGAATTGGCGATTGGCTTGAGCTTCGCGGTTCACCAGTAACGCCAGGAACTTCAACCATTCAGCCCGGCCAAGAGGGTGGCTTTCAAGATGATCGGCCTGAGGCAGGGCCAGCACGCCGACTTGCTGCAACTGCGGATGAATATTGAATTGCGGGTAGGCGGAGAAGAAGCTCAGATAGACATCCGGCTGGGCCGCCATGATCGGTTCGATATTTGAGTGGGCATTGCCCCACAGCTCGTGGATGTGGCCGCTTGCAACTCGTTTGCGCACTGATTCCACGGTAGGCGCGCGGACATTCTCGATGCCCACCAGCCGGTCAACGATACCTAGCTCATCCGCCGCCCCCAACATTGCCGAGTTGCCGGTTGCCAGGCGCTGAATCGGTACCTGGACCACCAGTGTTGCAGGCGAATGCGCAGGTGTCGGCGTACCACACTGGACTAAAACAATCTCGAGGGGCTCTCCCGCATTGACGCTGGAGCGAAATCGCAGGCGTTTGAAATTCAGTCCGTATTCAACGGACAACTGATCTGACCAGCTAAAACGGGCGCGCTGCGGAAAGTAGTCGACACCGGCATGATAGTCAGCAACGCATGCCTCCAGTTGGTTGTGTTCGGGCTGCATACCGACGTTATGCGCAGGCTGAACGCGAGCCAGCGAAGCTTGGCGCGCATCGCATCCTGGCACACAAATCAACAGTAAAAGCACCGCCCACAGATGCCAACTCATGGCAATGCCTCCAGCGCCACAACCAGTTGCCCGAGACTGCTGAAGCGCTGAGTTCGCTCACCGTCACGCAGACGAAAATCCATCGGCTCTGCGCTGATATGCAGCGCGGCGTGCCCGGCCTCCTGATAGCCGATCCGGTGCAAGGCGCGTTGCGTCCACACGCGTGTGATCCCAGATGCTTGCAAGCGCACGGGACGCCCCGGCCTGGCTGCAAGGCCCCACTCGCCACGTTCCAGGTCAAAGTGCAAGCCACTGCTGGAGAAGGTTTGCCCAAGCCGTCCATCAAGCACCAGATCCTCCGGGGCGCCACACTGCAATTGGCGCGACTGATCGATCAGCCACAGCAGATCGGCGCAGCGCAGGGCAAGCTCAAGGTCATGGCACGACAGAAGAATGGCCAGATCCCGCTCTCGTGCCAGCTGCTGCAGCAGCCGCAAGGTTTCAATACGCCGCGGCAGGTCCAGGAAGGCGGTGATCTCATCCAGGATCAGCACCTTGGGCTGTTGTGCCAAGGCGCGTGCCAACAGGACTTTCTGGCGCTCGCCGTCGGACATGTTTGCCACCGCCTTGGCTGCCAGACCCCCAGCGCCTGCGTGTTCGAGTGCCTGGGTGACGATGTGCCGATCGTGTTCGTTGAGTCTTCCAGCCCAGCCGACATGCGGGTAGCGTCCGAGCGCGGCCAGTTCAAAGCCGCTAAGTGCGCCCGGATCGACCCGATCGGTCAACACCACGGCCATGCGTTTGGCACGTTCTGCCGGGGCGAGGGAATCAAGCGGCTGCCCATCCAATTCGATGCGCCCTGAGACAGCCCGCTGCATGGCGCTCAATGTGCGGATCAGCGTCGACTTGCCGGCGCCATTCGCGCCCAGCAGACACACCAGGCGCCCTTTGGGTAAATGCAGGTCGAGGGGACCGAGTACGGCTTGTCGGCGGTATCCGACTTCTAGTGCGTAGCTACGCAGCATGCTTAAAACGCCGCGCCAAGGGTAACCATCGCAGTACGCGGAGCCCCCGGATACATCGGCACGAAACTGCCGCCTGAATCGTAGTAACGCTTGTCAAACAGGTTCTGCACATTCAGTTGTACGCGGTAGCGCAGTGCCTGGCCGAAGCGATACGTTACGTTGCTATCCCAGCGGGTATAGGAGGGCAGGGTAAAGGTATTGCTGTTGTTCGCCTGCCGTTCACCCACGTAATTGGCACCCATGCCGATGCTCAACCCCGAAACACCAGGCAAATCGTAGGTGCTCCATAGACTGGCGTTGCGTTGCGGTGCGTTGGCCAGGCGATTGCCTTGCATGCCACCGTCGCTGTCTTTGCTGATGGTGGTATCAAGCTGGGTATAGCTGGCAAGCAGGCGCCAGCGATCAGTGACCACGAACGGCAAGTCAAGCTCCCAGCCTTTGCTGCGTTGCTCGCCCACTTGAATGCTGTAGGTGAACGTAGGGTCGTTCGGGTCGGCGACCAGGCCATCACGACGGCGAATATCGAAAACCGCCAAGGTCGGGGTGAAGCGTCCATTGAGCAGGCTGAGCTTGGTACCCACTTCGAACTGCTCGCCTTTCACCGGTTTGGCGAGTTGACCGCCTTCAAGGATCCCGTTGTTCAATTCGGTGCGCATTGAACGCGACCAGCTGGCATAGAGTGATAAGGCTTCGACCGGCGTCCAGGTGAGACCCACGCGGGGGGAAAAGGCGTTGAAGGTTGCGGTTGATGGCTCACTCAGTCCGTAGTAGTCGTCGATGGCCGAGGCGTCGATTTGATCGAAGCGGCCCCCCAGCAGCAGGCGCCATTGGTCTCTGCTACCAAAGCTCAGTTCGTCCTGGGTGTACAGCGCCCAGGAGTCGTTGATGAAGCGCCCTTCGCCTGTCGGGCTCAGGGGGGAGGGAGGAGTGCCATATACCGGATTATTGAAATCGATCGTGCTGCTGGTACCGGCCGCGGAATCGTAATCCCACCAGTCCCGGCTGTACTCGGCACCGAACAGTAGTCGGTGATTGATCGGGCCAGTGCGAAAGCTGCGACTGATTTCTGCCAGCGCGGTCGCGTCTATCTGGCGATCATGATTGAGCTGCGGCCGCCGGCTGACGGTGGGATTGTCCTCGCTGCCGCCGATTCCGCCATTGACAAAGCCGTAGGCGTACCACGAGGTTTGCAAACGCGAATCCGAGGCTTGAATGGCCGCATGCAGATCCCAGTCATCCGTCAAAGCGTGGTCCAGGGTTACCGAGGCTAGCTTGCTGATGGCGCTGTTGCGGGTGTCAGGTTCTGCGAAGTTGCGCTTGATTGGCGCATCCAGATAACGAGGGTTGTTACCGAATCCGCGGTCCATGTCGGCGACCTTGCGCGCGTATTCAAACTCGAAGGTCAGTGAGGTCTGCGGGGCCAGCTGCCACGTCAACACGGGCGAGAAGAATTTGCTCTCATTGTTGACGAAGTCACGGAAGCTGCCGTTGTCCTGCCAGGCAGCGGTCAAGCGATAGTCAAGTGTTTCGCCCAGGGGGCCGGTGCTGTCGAGTGTGGTGCGGTAGAAGTCGTAGCGGCCGGCGCTCACATCGACCTGAGTGCGCTGCTCGTGTTGGGGTTTCTTGGTCACCAGATTGACCACGCCACCAGGTTCAAAACGTCCGTACAGGGCAGACGCCGGCCCCTTCAATACTTCTATCTGTTCGATGTTAACCAGTTCGTCGACGCTGGCGAAGCTGCTACGGCGAATGCCGTTCTTCAGATTGCTTTCCGTGGCAAAACCACGCAGTCGGAATCGATCATTCAGAGCGCCAAAACCCACTTGGTTGGTAACTCCCGGCACGGTCCGAATCGCCTCACCCAAGGTCGTGACTCCCCGATCTTCAATCAGTTCGCGGGTAACCGTCTGAATGGAGAAAGGCGTTTCCTTGGTTGGGGTAGGGCTCTTGTTTGCCGTCGGCGCTATGGTCGAGCGGTACCCTTGTTCACGGGTACCGAAAACTTCCGTCGCGCCCAGCTCGAGAGTCGAATCATCTGCGCTCCCTGGCGGGGAAAACATGCACGCGATCCCAGCCAGAAAGAGGTGTTTAGAGGAGGATTTTTTTGTCATTGAGAGACCGGAGGTGCGTGGGTAGGCTGAAAGTTTACGCGTCGACACATTGTTATAACATAACAATTGATGAGTTTTTCAGCAATCAAGGAATACCCCGGGTGGCGACAGCGCTGTCGGCCCACTGCGCGGATCGGCTGCCACGGACCGGGCCACCGACGTCGATCAGTCGCGAATGCTTGAGCTGTATTTGGCGGGTGTTCTGGTGGTCCGCTCAGACACCGTTCGTGAGAATGTGTATGCCTTGGACAGTGGACAAACTGTAGTCGGTCTCCATGTTGGGCTGGGTAAGTAGAGCTCAATTAATACGCTGTTAGAGGAAACACTCGTTCGGTTTAACGCATCTACGGTTGATTTAAGAATCGTCTCAATGACGGGTTAGGGGGTGATTGATTTCATGGGAGGTTGATTAGTTCCTGGGGCTGCTTGAAGGCAAGTATTGTGCACTGGCAGTTCCGGTAGCGGTCGATAAATCCCACACTCGTTGGAGTATCAACTATGCAACGTAAATCCCTCGCCCTCGCTGCATTGGTTTGCGCCACTGGCGCTCAATTTGCAAACGCCAGCGACGGTACCATCAACTTCAATGGCGAGTTGATGAACCAGTCCTGCACCATCTCTGTGAATGGTGTGGTTTCGCCAACCGTTGCGACTGTCACCCTGCCTACTATTTCTACCAGCCAGTTAACCGTTGCCGGGCAGACCAGCTATCACACCAATTTTAATATTCAGTTGCACAAGTGCGTGAGCGTAAGCGGTAGAACCTTTACCGCAGCCGCGTTCTTTGAAGCGGGCAGCACTGTTGACCCACTCAGTGGCAACCTGAAGAACGTCTCGGGCACCGCCGGCAACGTGCAATTGCAACTGGTTGACCCAGTGACTGGCACTCCCATCAAGGCGGGTAGCACCACCCAACGTGCTCAGACCACTCGCAATACTATTGTCGGTGATGCGGCCGATATGGCTTACGCTGTGCGCTACTACGCCACTGGCGCTACGACTGCAGGCACAGTCGTCGGCTCTGTGACCTTCTCGGTCGACTACCTGTAAGTCAGTCCCCTCTTGTGCACGCTCGGTCCGTCGGACCGGGGTGCACAACCGCCGAAGTCATCCGACCGGCTGTTTCAGCCTGGGCATGTTGGGGCAGGTTGTTTTAGGAATCGTCTCATGGAATATCTTATTTTCTTAGAGGTATTAAGTGACGCTGGCTTGATGTTATTTAATAAATAACGACTGCGCAGAATTTTAAGAATCGTCTCAAAGGAAAGTTCCGGGTGATACGTTTTAATGGCTTATCGGTTCGTTGCAACATGTGTTGTCAGGGCACGCAGTGTGTCCGTTCAGACCGGTAGCAGTCGATAAAACTAAAACTTTTGGAGCGTCAACTATGAAACGTAAAGCCCTCGCCCTCGCTGCACTGGTTTCCGCTACTGGCGCTCAATTTGCCAATGCCAGCGACGGTACCATCAACTTCAATGGCCAGTTGACCGACCAGACCTGTACGGTCTCCGTGAATGGCGTGGTCACGCCGACTGTTGCCACCGTCACCCTGCCAACGGTTTCCACCGGCACATTGACCGTCGCAGGGGAAACCGCCGGCAGCACGGCCTTTAACATTCGCCTGAGTAACTGTGTCGGCGCCGCGAATGCCGTGGCGGCCTTCTTTGAATCGGGCAGCGGTGTTGATCCATTTAGTGGCCACCTGAATAACATTGCGGGCGTCGGCTCGGCCACCAACGTTCAGTTGCAACTGGTTGACTCCCTTTCTAACAACGTGATCTCGGCTGGTAACTCCAACCAAATTTTCTCGAACGCCTTGACTGCTCTTGTCAACGGCGAAGCCGACATGCCTTACGCCGTACGCTACTACGCCACTGGCGCAACTACTGCAGGTACTGTAGTGGGCTCCGTGACCTACTCGATCAACTACCAGTAAGTCTGTCTCCCCTTGCACGCTCGGCCCGCCGGGCCGGCGTGCACTACTGGCGAGGTGAATCATGTTTTGTATCAAAACAGTTCGACGCACCGTGGTGCTGACGCTTGCCGCGTTGGTGTGTTCCCAGGCAATGGCCGGAGTGGTGATCACCGGGACTCGACTGGTTTATCCAGCGAATCAGAAAGAAATCACCGTCAAATTGGACAACAACGGCACGCGTCCGGCCCTGGTGCAATCCTGGGTCGATACAGGTGATGTGAAATCGAGCCCCACCAGTTCGAAAGCACCTTTTGTGCTCTCGCCGCCGGTGGCCCGTATCGACCCCAGCAAAGGCCAGAGCCTGCGCCTGATGTTTACCGGTGCACAGTTGCCGGCAGACAAGGAGTCGGTGTTCTGGCTCAACGTTCTGGAGATCCCGCCCAAGGCAGAAGGGCCGGTGGATCTCAACGTCTTGCAGATGGCTTTCCGTTCGCGGATCAAGATTTTCTACCGTCCCGTCGACTTGCCGGGCACACCCTCCGATGCGCCTTCGCAAGTGAAGTGGAAGGTAGTCAAGGAAGGTCAAGGTTATGCCTTGCAGGCATCCAACCCGAGTGCATTTCATGTGTCTCAGGTTGAGCTGGCCCTGGTGGTGGGTAACCAACGTTACGAAAGTGAAAACGGCATGGTAATGCCGGGCGAGACCAGGCTATTTGCCCTGCCCACGCTCAAGTCGATGCCAGGTAACGGTGCCCAGGTCGAGTTCAACGCCATTAACGATTACGGTGCATTGGTGCCGACCAAGTATCCGCTGACTCCCTGACTTTTTCGCGAACGCTTTAACGGCCGAGTAACTTCTCATGTCGACTTACTTACACCGCAGGGTTCACTCTGCGGTACGCCCTCGCTTTGCCCGGAATGTGGCATTGGGGATTTGCCAAGTCGCTGTAATTGCCCCGTTACTGTCTGTGGCCCAGCCAACGTTTGCTGAAGATATTCAATTCAACGACGCTTTTTTGCCTGAAGATTCGCGCACCCTCGACCTGAGTCAGTATCAGCAGGGTAACCCGGTGTTGCCGGGTCAATACCGCGCTGACGTTGCAGTAAATGGCAGGTTGGTCAATCGCCAGGACATCCGTATTGATGCCGCTGCCGATGGCAGTCATCCAACCGTCTGTTTCAGCCGCGGCATGCTGGAACTGATCGGGGTCGACATGCACAAGTTGACGCCTGAAGCGACCCTGACTGTCGAGAGCAACCCGCCATGCCTGGACATCGCGAAGCTGATCGAGGCTTCCAGTGCGACGTTTTTACCTTCCACTCAGCAACTGGACATCAGCATTCCGCAGATCGCCCTGCGGCGTGACGCCCGTGGCACTGTCAGCCCTGAGTTGTGGGACCGCGGCGTGAGCGCCGGGATCCTCAGCTACTCGTTCAACAGCAACCACAACAGGACCGACAGCGGTAACGACGATACGGCGTACCTGGGGTTGAACGCCGGGTTGAACGTGGGTGACTGGCGTTTGCGGCATAACGGTTCGGCGTCCTGGCAGAAAGAAACCGGGCAGCAATACCAGGTGCTGAACACTTACGCTCAGCGGGACGTGACGTCGCTCAAAAGCCAACTGACCGTGGGCGAGGCCAATACCTCTGGCGAGATCTTCGACACATTGGCCTATAAAGGCGTGCAACTGGGTACCGATGACCGCATGTTGCCCCAGTCACAGCGCGGTTATGCCCCGGTGATCCGTGGCATCGCGCGTACCAGTGCGCGGGTGTCGGTGAGTCAGGCGGGGAATCTGTTGTACGAGACGACCGTAGCGCCGGGCGCCTTTGTGATCGACGACCTGTACTCCACCGGTTACGGCGGCGACTTGAGCGTTACCGTTCACGAAGCCGATGGTAGCGAGCAGAGTTTTGTCGTGCCGTACTCATCCACGGCTGAGTTGCTGCGTCCCGGTACGTCTCGTTTCAGCGTGACGTTGGGTGAAACCCGGGACAACTTCGTCGATCAACAATCCAAGCTGCTGCAAGGCACTTATCAGCGTGGCTTGAGTAACCTGTTCACCGGTTACGCCGGCACCCAGGCCAGTGACGATTACTTCTCTGCCCTGGCTGGGATGGCATTCAGTACGCCCGTCGGTGCGGTGGGTGTGGATATCACGCAAGCCCAGACCAACCTGAAAAGCGCTACCGCCAGCGGTCAGAGTGCGCGGATTACCTACAGTAAAAACATTGTCAGCACCGGCAGTAACTTCTCCGTCGCCGCCATGCGCTTTTCCACGGAAAACTACCTGAGCTTCAGCGACGCCATGCAGATTCTCGACGCCGAGCGCAGCGGGCTGGACACCAGTGAGTACGCCCGTGCCCGTAGTCGTCTGACCTTGACTGCCGACCAGAGCCTGGGCGAATGGGGGCAAGTGGCGTTCAGCGGTTACTTGCAAAACTATTGGAATCAGTCGGGCAGTGACCTGCAGTACCAGCTCAGCTACAACAAGCAGGTGCGTTCGGTGACCTATGGTCTGAGTGCCAACCGCAGTCGCATTGGCCAAGGTGATATGGACAGCAGTTTGCTCTTCACCCTCAGCATGCCGATAGAGTTTGGCTCCACGGTCAATCGTCCCCAACTGTCCGCACGGGTCATACGTGACACCAATAACCAATACAGCGAGCAGGCGACGTTGAGCGGTACTGCCGGTGAAGACCGCCAATACAGCTATGGCGTAACCGCCGGGCACGATGGCGGCAGTCGTTCCAACAGCACTTCGGTCACTGGTCAGTACACCAGTCCCAAGGCTTTGGTTGGCGGGTCTGTGAGTCGTGGCGAGGATTACGACAGTCTGTCGCTCAACGCCAGTGGCAGCGTAGTCGCCCATTCCAATGGCGTGACCCTGACCCCCTATCGTGGAGAAACGATGGCGGTGGTGACTGCTGAAGGCGCCGAAGGCGCGAAAGTGGTGGGTTTTCCCGGATTGAAATTGGATGGCTCCGGCAACGCGGTGGTGCCGTACCTGCGTCCTTATGAATTGAACGAAGTTGCCATTGATCCCATCGGCACTTCGATGGACATCGAGTTGACCGAGACCAGCCAACAGGTTGCCCCGCGCGCGGGTGCCGTCGTTGCGCTGAAGTACGGCACCAATAATGGCCAGGCGTTGTTGCTCAACGTCTCGCTCGCCGATGGCCAGCCGCTGCCGTTCGGAGCCAGTGTGGTCGATGACCGAGGCGTGTCGGTGGGCATGGTCGGGCAGGGCGGGCAGCTCTACGCCCGGGTCAAGGAAGGCGCACGCCGGTTGTTGATCAGTTGGGGCAACAAGGCCGAGCAGCAATGCACCTTATCGTTGCCGGCGGGTAAGAGCGACAAGCAACAACTGCTGCAGGTGGATGTGGTGTGTTCGCAGGCCCAATCAGCCAATAGCGTGGCTGCTGTAAGCAGTGCCGAGAGGATTCAGTGATGACGATGATGCGAATATTCAGGTTGGGTGCGGCGCTGATCGGGCTTGCGCTGGTGACTGGCGTGGCGATGGCTGACTGTAACTTCATCAACGGCTATGGGCCGGCGTTGGCAACGATGCCATTGCAGGCAGGCAACATTACCGTAGGGCGTGATGTGCCATTGGGTGCGGAAATCTATCGTCAGACTTTTAGCAACGCCAAAGCCGCCTATAGCGTCACCTGTGGGACTAATACGGGGGCGGTGAACGCCCAGTATGAGTTGGTCAGCAAACCCCTGCCGCTCTCTGCCTGGATGGGGGCGCCGTGGGGCGGCAATGTCTACCAGACGGGGGTCGCGGGCATTGGCGTGGTGGTCTTGACCTCAGGCGTAGGCACCTACCCGATGCCGTACACCGCTCAAGTGTTGAATTGCCCATTGGGTAACAACTGCACATGGAGCCCGGCGGCTTCCGGGGCCTTCATCCTCTCGTTCATCAAGATTGGGCCTGTCTCGGCAGGCACCATACAGGGCTCCCAATTGCCCACCATGAGCATGAACTGGAACTCTTCCAACGCCTTGTTTGTGCAGCGAGTCAACTTCAGCGGTAGCATCAACATTGTCTCGCGCACCTGCACGACCCCAAACGTGGTAGTGGAAATGGGCTCCCACAAAGTCGGTGAGTTCTCTGTCCCCGGCAGCGTAACGGGGTGGAAAGATTTTTCGATCAATTTGTACAACTGTCCGGCATTCCATGGCTTCTACAAAGCCAGCGGTCCCGGTTGGGGCACTGACGGTGTCGTCACCAACCTTAACAAGCGCCAGGCGAACGTCCTGCAGGTGCGTATCGACCCGACGCTGGGTGCATACAATCCGGCCCAGGGCATCCTCAGTCTCAATCCCAGTGCCCCGGGCGACAGTCCGGCGGCGACGGGAGTCGGTCTGCAAATCGGCACCGGCTCGGGTACGCCGTTCCCGCTGTCGGTCTTGCGTCCCAGCGGCATAACCCCTTCCGGGATTGAAGGAGGGTTCTATAGCATCCCGTTAAAGGCGCGGTACTTCCAGTTCGGGGGCAGTGTGACACCGGGGCCGGCCAATGCGACCGCCACGTTCACGCTGGATTATCAATAAGCAGTGGGGGGAGGCGCCGGTGCAGTGGTTGCACTGCGACTGAACCATTAACCCCCTTTAGCTTATTGATCATTGTGCTCAAATGAATTGGCGAGAATGCTGATCAGTTAAGCAATTTGCGCAGTCCTTGTAGCAGCTGCCGAGCCTGCGAGGCTGCGTTCGAGGACGCAGTCCTCGCCGGGTTGGTGTGAATTCCTTGGCGTCTGCTTCGCAGCCGAACGCAGCCTCGCAAGCTCGGCAGCTGCTACAGGTTCCTGTTGTCGCTTAACTGATCTGTATTAGCCCTAGTGGCGCCTTTTTTTGCAGTCAATTTGCCGCTTTCACCGGGCGAATCTTGAACCAGATTGAGTACATCGCTGGCAGGAACACCAGGGTCATGACGGTCCCCACGAGGGTGCCGCCAATCAAGGTGTAAGCCAGCGTGCCCCAGAACACTGAGTGCGTGAGCGGGATGAATGCCAGGATCGCCGCAACTGCTGTGAGCAATACCGGGCGAGCGCGCTGTACAGTCGCTTCGACCACCGCATTGAACGGCTCAAGCCCGTCCTTGACGTTGTGATCGATTTGCCCGATCAGGATCAACGTGTTGCGCATCAGGATCCCGGAAAGTGCGATCAGCCCGACAAGGGCGTTGATCCCGAATGGCTGGTTGAACAGCAGCAGGGTTGGCACTACTCCAATCAATCCCAGCGGTGCGGTGAAAAACACCATCACCATCGCCGACATCGAACGTACCTGAAGGATGATGATCAGCAAGGTGATTGCGATCATGATCGGAAACAGTGGTGCCAATGCCACAGTGGCCTTAGCCGACTCTTCAATAGATCCGGCCTGCTCGATGCGATAGCCATCTGGAAGGCTGGCGATGATCGGCAGCAGTTCTTTCATTATCTTGTTGGAAACATCCGGTGGTTGCAGATCCTCGGCAATGTCACCGCGTACGGTGATGGTCGGTGCCCGGTCTCGACGGCGCAGAATCGGGTCCTCCATACGTACCCTGACCTCACCTATCTGTGAAAGGGGAATGCGCTGGCCGGCGGCGCCCACCAGTGTGAAACCCTCGATCTTCGCAGGATCCAACCGAATATCACCCGCTGCTCGCCCCACCACCTGCACTGAACGAATGTCTTCGCGCACAGAAGTGATCGGGATACCTGAGAGCAGGAACTGTAATTGCTGGGCAACTGCGCTCGACGTCAGCCCGAACGCCTGCAATCGATCCTGATCCACAGAGAAATGCAGCGTGGGCGTTCGTGGCCCCCAATCGCTGTTGACGGTGCGCATCAGCGGACTCGCCTGCATGACGGTTTCAATTCGCCCAGCGATCTCTCGCAACGTGTCGGCATTCGGCCCCGTCACCCGATACGCAACCGGAAACGGTGAGTAAGGACCGAACACAAGTTGCGTAACTCGAACCCGAGCCTCAGGTGCGAGCCCTTGAGCAACAGCCTCACGAATCCGTAGCTTGAGAGACTCGCGTGCCTCCTGGCTTTGCGTCAGTACAACGATCTTGGCGAACGATGGGTCCGGTAGCTCTGGTGCCATTGCCAGATAAAAACGCGGCGAACCCTGGCCGATATAAGACGTGACGATCTTTGCTGCATCCTGCTGTTGCAGCCATGCCTCGATTTTAGCTGTCGTGGCGCTGGTCACCGCAATGGCGGTGCCATAGGGCATTTGCACTTCGATCAGTACTTCGGGACGATCCGATGTCGGGAAAAATTGTTTCTTAACCAATCCCATCCCGAGAATCGCCACCACAAACGCAGCGATCACCGCACCTGCCACCCACCATTTGCGGGCAATCACCTGAGCCAGCAGTCCTCGAAAACGGTTGTAGTGGGTGGTGTCATAAATAGCGGCATGTCCCCCTGCAACGGGCTTGATTGCAGGCAACAGCTTCACCCCCAGATAAGGCGTGAAGACCACTGCAACTACCCAGGAGGCAATCAACGCGATGCCGACAATCCAGAACATGTTGCTGGTGTACTCGCCAGCAGTCGACTGCGCAAAACCGTTGGGCATGAAGCCGACAGCGGTCACTAATGTACCGGCAAGCATCGGCGCTGCGGTGTGGCTCCAGGCGTAAGCGGATGCCTTGAAGCGGTCGTAACCTTCTTCCATCTTCACCACCATCATTTCGATGGCAATGATCGCGTCATCCACTAACAGGCCCAGCGCGAGGATTAATGACCCCAGGGTAATTCGGTCAAAGTTCTTGCCTGTGGCCGCCATCACCACGAAGACAATCGCCAGTGTCAGCGGCACGGCCGCGGCGACGACCACACCCACTCGCCAGCCCATACTGAGGAAGCAGACCAGCATCACCACCAGCAGCGCGACGAAGAATTTGATCATGAACTCATCAACGGCCGAACTGATGTTCACCGATTGATCAGTGACCTTCGCAAGCGTCATTCCCAACGGCATGCCTTGATTGATTTTGGCCGTTTCGGCATCCAGCGCTTTACCCAGGTCCAGGCCGTTCCAGCCGTCGCGCATCACGACGCCCAACAACAGGGCCGGTTCACCTTGGTTGCGCACCAGAAAAGTCGCGGGGTCTTCGTACCCACGCTCGACTGTCGCGACGTCTGATAGCTTCAGGGTTTTGCCCCGCGCCACAATGGGCGTGTTGCGGATTTTCCCCAGCGTGTCGAGGGCCCCATCCAGACGGAGAAACACCTGGGCCCCGCTGGTTTCGATCGAGCCGGCAGGGGTCAAAACGTTCTGGTTATTGAGTGCTGAAAAAATCTCCTGCACAGAGATACCCAGGGTGGCCAACCGCTCATGGGAGAACGATACGAAGATCCGCTCGGCTTGTTCACCGATGATATTGATCTTTTTCACACCCGGGACATGAAGCAAACGCTGGCGCAGCGATTCAGCATCGCGCACGAGTAAGCGTTGAGGTTCACCTTTAGCCTTTAGCGCAAAAAGGGCGAAGGTCACGTCCGAGAATTCATCATTGACCAGCGGGCCGATGACGCCCGCAGGTAAGCTTTTCGATGCATCATTGAGTTTTTTACGCGCTTGATAAAACTCCTCCTGCACTTGCGAAGGTGGGGTTTTATCCAAGAGTGAGACCATGGTGAAAGCCAGGCCTGGTCGGGTGTAGGTCTCGCTACGGTCATACCATTTCAATTCCTGCAGGCGCTTCTCAAGTGGTTCAGCGACCTGGTCCTGCATCTCTTGCGCGGTCGCACCTGGCCATACGGAAATCACGGTCATCTGTTTGACGGTGAATGGCGGGTCTTCTGCACGGCCCAGTTTGAAGAATGCAAGCGTTCCCGCCACGCCGATCAAAAAAATCAGGAACAGCGTGATGGACCGTTCGCGAACGGCCAGTGCAGAAAGGTTGAAACGGCCCCCGCTCATGGTCGCTCCCCTTTGATAGCGTGATCCGGTTGCTGGACCAGCACCTCCTCACCCTCGTGGAGCAGATGCGCTCCCAAGGCAACGATCTGTTGACCGGGCTTGAGGTCGCCACTGACCGCCGCCGACTCGTCGCTCAACCCCAGCAGTTGCACAGCGCGCCATGAGACGATTGCTGGCGTGCCCGTTACGATCCATACGCCCGGCCCCTTACCGGCGTCGTAGATGGCGGCCATTGGAACCGCAAGCGCAAGCTGGGCAGGCGTGTCGTCAGCGATGCGCAGCGTGACGGTAGATCCCAGCGGCGGGTTGGCGTTTGCGTCATCGAGCACATAGCGCGCTTCGAACGTACGCGTGAGCGGATCAGCTGCGTCGGACAGCAACCTCAGCTTCGCAGGGAGTGTCGTCGTACCATTGCCGTACAATTTGGCCTGAGCCTGGGCGCCAACAGCGGGGCGCAACGTTTCGGGCAAATGGACGATAGCCTCGCGTGGCCCGGCCTTCGCTAACCTGACAACGGGTTGACCTGCACTGACGACCTGCCCAGGCTCGGCCAACGTGTCAATCACTACACCATCGGCATCGGCGAGCAAAAGGGCGTACCCAGTGGCGTTGCGAGCGACATTGGCCTGGGCTTGCGCCGCGTTGAATTCTGCCTTTGCGGTGTCAGCCATGGATTTGATCCGGTCGTACGCCGAGGCAGAGATTGCACCGGCGGCGACCAGTTCGCGGTTACGCGCTTCGTCATCGGCTGTTTGTTTGGCCCGGGCAGCCGCGGCCGCAACGGCTTGCACCTGGGCTTGAGCCTGGAGACCAAGGTCAATGGGATCCAGGCGCATCAGGGGCTGGCCCCGTTTGACTGCCTGCCCGGTGTCAACCAAGCGCTCCAGCACCTTCCCCGATACACGAAAGCCCAAATCGCTTTGCACGCGAGCGACCACCACACCGGTAAACGAACGCGATGCGCCATCAGCGCTCACGACAGTAGCGGCTCTTACCAGGGGCGGTTGAGTTCGCGGATCACGCGCGCTCGACGATTCACCGCAGGCAGTCAAAACGAAAGGCAATAAGCAAACGGCAATGGTTGCAGATCTGGACCGAAGCATGGGATCCCTGACTCATATCAAGTGAACAGGGAATCGATTCTCTATTTAGTGACCAATATAGTCAATAGTCACAACCTCAAGGCGCCAGGCTACGCAGTATCAGGGCCGACAGGTGCACCGGGGCCGTCGTGACGATGTCCAGGTTGTACTGCAACTGCACTGGGCTGATGTAGGGGCGCATGACCAGATGAATCGCCTGGACGGCCTCATCCAGGGGAGTCTTGCGCTCGAACTCGCCCAACTGCCGCCCTTCGAGAACAATCTCCTGGACCAGCAGGCGCAGGCGCTCGTCGTGTGCCTTGGCAGAGGGCCACTGGTCTCGACCCGCGACAGCGGCGATGTCATAGAGCTTGCGGTCGTGAAAAAACAGGTCGCTGCCTGCCTCGACGAGCGCGCGGAACAAGCGCCGCAGCTTCTCGGAGGCCGTTGGCGCATCCGCGATCGCCGCCTCCACGATGGCCATGATCATTGCGAGTCTGTTGGCGCAAATCACCTCACCGATAGCCTGTTTGGAGTCAAAGAATTTGTAGATATAGGCTTTGGAGAAGCCAATGGCCTTGGCCAGATCGGAGACCGTGGTCTTCTCGTATCCGTAGTGTCCGAAGTGCTGGGTGGCCGCTTCCACGACCTGGTCACGCACGCTGTGGTCCGATGGACCGCGTGCCGGGGTCGTCTTCGATTGATTAGTCATATTTGCAGCTTAGCTCCACGAGCCCTGATTGACAACGAGTGACCATATTGTAATATCGTCACAACTTAAATCTGCTCAGGGGAAGTTCAATGCGCCCGCTCTCTACGTACGCACTGGTCATAAGTACCGGCCTACTGGCGAGTTGCGCCGTAGGTCCGGATTATCAGCGTCCAGATGCTCCAATCAATGATCGTTTTCTGACGCAACCGGGTAAAGAACCGAATATTACCGTGCGCTCAGCAAGCAATGTCGTTTGGTGGGAAGGTTTCGCAGATCCCATGCTCAGCGACTTTGTCTCACAGGCCCTGATCAAGAATCTCAACCTGGCCCAGGCCAATGCGCAACTCACCCAGGCACGGGCAGCACTGGGCATTGCAACGGCGGCACTTCTACCCTCGGGCAGCACCAGCGCCCAAGCGGCACGTGCCTATCAATCAGTTGAAACGCCACTCGGCCAAGTCCTTGACTCGACGCCCGGCTATGATCGCTACGGCAACGCCTACGAAGCTGACCTCAGCGCAAGCTGGGAATTGGATGTGTTCGGCGGTCTGCGCCGCGGCAGACAGGCTGCATTGGCTGAGTACGAGGCCTCTGAAGCAAGTGTCGTTGCAGCAAGGCTTGCAGTCGCCGCTCTGACGGCTGATACCTACATCACCATCCGGGGCCTGCAAACCCGATTGGCCATTGCCCAGCAACAGGTCAAAACGCAGGAGGATCTGCTGGACAAGGTTCAGCTGCTTTACGGCAAGGGGCTGGCTGCGCAATACCAGCTGCGTCAGACCGAGGGCGAGCTTGCGCAGGCCCAGGCGAGCGTACCGGTCTTGCGCACGGGACTTGATGCGGCCATGAATGCGCTGGACATAATGCTGGGCGTCCCCCCCGGCACCCATCGTCAAACCTTGGCGACAGTCAAAGGTATTCCGCAACCTGCGCAGCTGACGTCGACCGGTACACCTGCGGATCTGCTGCGCCGCAGGCCTGACCTCATCGTGGCTGAGCGTCGCCTCGCCGCCTCAAGCGCGCGCATTGGAATGGCGATGAGCGAGTATTACCCGAAGCTCTCCCTTAGTGCGTTGCTGGGCAGTGCGACAGCCGTTTCAAGCGCTAATCTGTTCAGCAGCGGAGCGAGCCAATCGGCAGCCGTACTAGGGCTGCGATGGAGGCTTTTCGATTTCGGCCGAGTAAACGCTCAGATCGAGCAGGCCAAGGGCAGCGAAGCGCAAGCCCTGGCCGCTTACCGCCAGTCAGTCCTGCAAGCCACTGCAGATGTTGAGAACGCCTTCTCCTCCTTGGCCAATCGCCAAGCCCAGGCTGCCACGCTGGGCAGAGGTGAAACCGCTCTTGCCTTAGCGAGACAATCCTCATTCATGGGATATCAAAAAGGCGCGATCAGCTTGATTGAGGTGCTACGTGCCGATGAAAAGCTCCTGCAGACATCCGACGCCCGGGCCCAGGCACAAACGGAATCGGCGCGCTCGGCGGTTGCTGCATTCAAAGCACTCGGTGGCGGATGGTAACCTCAAAACAACAGTAATCACCGATACTATCGTGGCTCGGTGACAGGCAGTTGCAGTAACTCATGGTTTGTTCCAGCTCATGTTCGTGCCGGCGGCGCGTGCGAAAGGTTTTCCAATCTGTCGAGAAACACTGTGCTCAGAAACGTTACGGACATGGATTTGCGGCTGCTGCGTATTTTTTCCATCGTGGTGAAATGCGGTGGGTTCACGGCTGCCCAGGCCGAATTGAACATGAGCCAGTCGAACATCAGTACGCACATTTCCGGCCTGGAAAAACGCCTGGGCTACCGGATTTGCGAGCGGGGAAAGGGCGGCTTTCGGTTGACCGAAAAAGGCCAGAGGATTCTCAAGGCGTCAGCGGCATTGTTCGGGGCGGTGGATGCGTTTCGCAACGAAGCCCAGGATCTTTCCGGGCGCCTGGTGGGGGACCTTTACCTGGGCCTGGCAGACAATATCGCGACCTTGCCGACAGCGCGGATTGATGCGGCCATCGCCCGGTTTTATCAGCGTGAGCACGACATGCACCTGCACATCTTCGTGAACTCGCCCACCGAACTCGAACGGGCGGTGATAGATGGGCAACTGGACGTCGCCATTTCCTATTTCAGCCGTCCATTACCGACCTTGAACTACCAGCCGCTGTACACGGAGGAAATCGGCATTTTCTGCGGTCAGGCTCACCCGCTGTTCGGTGTCGAGGCGCCAAGCCTGGAACAGCTCAAGGCCAGCGACTGGATCCGCCATGGCTTCCTGCCCACCGACCAGGTGTTGCCCATTGCACCTGATCGCGCTTCAGCCACGGCGCACCACATGGAAGCGGTCGCCCATGGCGTGTTGGCTGGGACCCACCTGGGTTATCTCCCGGCGCACTACGCCCGGCCCTGGCTGCTAGGCGGGCAAATGCGCGCCCTGCATCCAGCGACGCTGCGCTATGAGGTACAGCACAGTATGATCACGCATGTGGGGCACCCGCAAAGCGAAGCCGTTCGGGCCTTCATCGCCGACCTGTTGGCCGAGCATGGTTTGTGAACCAGGTATCAGCCAAGGCATCTGGTGACATGCTTGACCGATTGATAGGCTGACAGCCCCCATGGACCGAGTTCGCGACCGATGCCGCTGCCCTTGGTTCCCCCCCAGGACGTCTCCACGAATACCGCCTGGATCGAGTTGATCCAGACGTGGCCGACTTCCAATGCAAGGGCCACGCGTTCAGCGCGAACCAGGTCCGCGCTGATCACCGTGGCCACCAGTCCGAAACGGCTGTCGTTGGCCAGCGCCAGTGCCTGTTGCTCCGAACTGAAGCGATGAGTGCACAGCACCGGTGCAAAAATTTCCTCGGTCCACAGGCGGCTGGTCGTGGGCACATCGGCGTAGAGGGTCGGGCTGACGAACCATCCAGGATCGCGCAACGCCTCGCCACCGGCCACGCATTGCAGACCTTCGGCGCGGGCAATGGTGAAGTACTCGCACGCCTTGTCCCATTGCGCCTGACTGGCTAGGGGGCCCATATCGACTTCACCGTCAAGCGGGTTGCCCACTCGCAGCGTTTCGAAGGCCGTTTTCAAGCGCAGCATCAGGGCATCGGCAATGCTCTCCTGCACCAGCAGGCGCGAGGTGGCCGAGCACATCTGCCCCGCATTCCAACAAATTCCGGCGACGATCCATTCGACCGCCTGGTCGAGGTCGCAATCGTCGAATACCACAATGGCCGATTTGCCACCCAGCTCCAGGGTGACCGGTCGGCAATAGGCCGCGGCGCTGCGCATCACTTGAGTGCCCACGGCGTTGCTACCGGTGAATGACAACTTGTCGATACCGGCATGATTGCTCAACGCCGCACCAGTTTGGGCCTTGCCGCAGATGATGTTCAACACGCCTGCCGGCAAACCTAGAGCATCGGCGATCTCGCCATAGGTTTGTTCGATCAGTGGCGTGATTTCCGAAGGCTTGAGTACCACCGTACAGCCAGCAGCAAGGGCCGGGGCCAGTTTCCAGGCACTGGTGACCAAGGGGAAATTCCACGGCACGATCAGGCCGACAACCCCAAGGGGTTCCAGGTGCGTATGGGCGGTAAAGCCAGGGACAGCCAACGGCACCTCAGTGCTGGGCCGAGCCGCCAGCCCTTCGGCCAGGCCTGCATAATAGGTAAAGGTGGCCACGGCATCGTCGATATCCACGACCGCCTCATGACGGGGCTTGCCGTTGTTCTGCATCTGTAGGGTGATCAATGTTTCACGACGCTGTTCGATTTGCTCAGCGAAGCCTCTCAAGTAGCCCGCACGGATCGATGCGCTGGTGTTTCGCCAGGCTGGCAGGGCCTGGCGTGCCGCGGCGATGGCCTGGTCCACCTGGGCAGAGCTGGCGACCTTGAGTTCGGCGAACGGCTGGCCGAGGGACGGATCGTAGACAGTGATCTGCTCGGCGCCATCGCCCGTCAGCCAGGCTCCGTTGATGTACTGAGCCTTGCTCATGCTGACACTCCCGGCAGGACACCCTGCACGGCGTTGCGAAAAATCTGGCTGTATTCGGCCGCACTGAGGACACAGGCATTAGTGTCCGAAGAGGAGATATCGGCGAGCGCCTGCTCCCCGACCCATGCCGCAGCCTCTGCATCGAGGCCGATTTCACTCAGTGAATGAGCAATCCCCAGGCGTTGACGCAGTTGTAGCACCCAGTCGAGGAAACCGTCGAAATCGGCTTGTTTCAATTCCAGATAGCGCGCCAGCCGCGCGATGTCTTCACTGATCGCGTGCCGATTGGCGACCAGCACGTAGGGCAGGAGGATTGCATTCAACAGCCCGTGATGTTTGTGATAACGCGCGCCTAATGGATGGGCCAGGGCGTGCACGCCGCCCAGGCCTTTCTGAAACGCCACGGCGGCCATGGCGGACGCCACCAGCATGCCTTCGCGCGCAATCATGTCCTGGCCATCGCGATGGGCGTCGCACAGATGCTGCTGGATCAGGCGAATGCCTTCTACCGCGACACCGGAGGACATCGGGTGATACAGAGGAGAGCAAAAGGCTTCAATGTGATGGGTCAGCGCATCCATGCCGGTGGCGGCGGTCAGCGCGGGTGGCAGGCCACGGGTCAGGACCGGATCAAGGATCACGCATGCCGGCAGCAACTGCGGGTGGCTGATCACACGCTTTATGTTCTGTTCGCTGAGGGTCAGCACCGCTTCACGACCCAGCTCCGAACCCGTGCCCGCGGTGGTGGGCAAGGCGATCAGGCGGGGTAGGTCCAGGTGTGGAAAGTCCGCCAGGGTTGGGTAGTTTGCAATGACATTCGACCATTGGTATTGGTCGAGGCCTTGCTCGTCGACGGCGGCCAGGCTGATGCCTTTGGCGGCGTCCATCGCACTACCGCCACCCAGGGCGATCAGCGCATCGTGCTTGCCTGCCTTGAACGCGGCTACGCCCCTGGCGACATCCTCAAGGCTTGGGTTGCTGGCTATGTCGCTGAACACGGCGAACCTAATGTCGGCTTGCAGCAAATGTTCCTGGATCAGCGTCATCGGTTCCAGTGCCAGCATCCCAGGGTCGGTGACCAGCAAGGGGTTGCGCATGCCCAGCAATTTGCAGCGCTCAGCCAATACATCCAGCGCACCGGGCCCACAGAAGATCTCTGTGGGGTAGTTCCAATAGTGAAGTGAGGACATCAGAAACTCCAGATCGGCAAGGCCCATGATTCATGGACCTCACGCGACAATTTGATGGGGGTTAATCGGTACGCAGTTGAGGGTTGGCACGCAGGTAAGGCTTGGCTCGCAACATGTAGATCAGGCCCAGCACCGCGAGGGTCGAGAACACCAGGATGACTGCCCAGACCTGGAACCACGGCGCTCCGGGTGGTGCGAGGGACTCCCTTGGCCAAGCGACGTTGATGCTTTCGAACACCAGCCAGAAGAACGCGGCGATATTGACCGGCATGCCCCAGCGACCGAGACTGAAAGTCCCTGGTTCGGCTTTCCATTTGCCTTTGAGTCGAGCGAGCAGGGCACAAGTGATGACAATCAGAAACACCACGAAGAAGCCGCCGCTGCCAAAGGCGATCAGCGTGCCGACGGCCGTTGCATTCAACCCCAGCGCCAGGCCGAAGCTGGCGAACAGAGTGCAGAAGACCATCGCTGCGAAAGGAACTTTGCGTTTATCCACCCGGCGCAGCACCGCTGAGGCGGGCAGCATCGAATCGCGCGCCATGCCGAACACCGCGCGACCGATGTAGGTCTGTACAGAGACGACGCACGCAATAAACGCAATCAGAACAATGCCGACGAACGGACGCTCAGACCAAGCGCCAAATGCATCGACGACGGCAGGTGTAACCGGGTCGATGATTTGGCCCGAGACCATGCCGGCGGTATTGGTGTAGGACAGGGTCACGGCGAATGCGGTGAGCATTACGGTCAGGCCGACCAGAATCATCGAGCGCAAGATCGCGCGGGGTGTCGACGTCCGTGCATCGGCGGTTTCTTCGGAAACCTGCGAGCAAGCATCGAAACCGAGGAACGCCCAGCCACCGACTGCCATGGCCGTCAGGAACCCGCAAAGATAGGAACCCTCTGTACCTTGGGTGGACGCCAGTCCTTCGAACACCAGTGACAACGAATGGTTACGGAAGAACAGCAGCAGCAACACGCCAATACCGATCGAGGCAATCGCCTCGGCAATGATGCCCGCATTCACGAAGTACTTGAGCGGGTTGATGCCGAACAGGTTCACACCCAGGCCGAGCATCAACAGCACAGCGCCACTGAACACCTGCGCGTTTGCCGTCGGGGGCTCGCCGGTGAAAAACAGCCACAGCCAGAATCCGCCCAGATAGGACACTGTGGTCAGCGAGGCCAGCGCGGAGGCCAGGTACATGAACCCGGTGAACCAGGCCCAGCGGTCGCCTGCCAGGCGTTTGACCCATTGGTAACAGCCGCCGGCGAGCGGGTACTGTGAAGCCAGTTCGGCGTATACCAGCGCCACCAGCAGTTGCAGCGCGAGGCACAGCGGTACGATCCAGACCCAGGACGGACCGGCACTCATCGCGCCCAGCGACATCACCGAGTAAATACCCACCACTGGCGAGACGGTGGCGAAACCGACGGAAAACGAAGACCAGAGCGACAGGCCGCGATGCAGTTCCTGGGCATAGCCTTGACTGTGCAACAGCGATTCATCGGCGTTTTGCCGGGAAAGCGGGGAGGTCATTGCCGACCTCCAACACCAGTGCAAGCGCTGATCGGAGCGCAATGGCCGGCACGGCGGCGTGCGAGGGTAGGTGACATAGAAAATCCTTGGTCGGCAGACAGATTATTTTTAGGATCGCCTGGCGCAGGCGTACCGACGAAACGGTCTCCTGCAAGAGGAGTGCACGCAGCTTAAGGCAGCCAAACATCGATAAGAATTCATATGTTTGTAGGCTGACTTCTGGATTTTTATATGTTTGTGAATCGGCGGGTGGCGCTGCGATGGCGAGGATTGGTGTAATCGCCATGCAATAGCTACTTGGCTAGAAAGTATCGGCGAGCGTTGTACAAGGAGGTTTTAATGAAAAGCCTTCGCGTACCGCCTGGCACTGACTGGACACTGGGCATGACCCGATATTTCTGCGAAAGAACACGGTTGACGCTGTCATTAAGCGGCGGCCGTAGATAAAGCCGCCGCTCATTGCCTGCTTAACTAGTTTCCGGCGGGCATCGGCAAGTGAATGCCTTCTTTTTGCAGTTCCTCTCGAACCGACTGGAACTTTTGATATTTCGACAGCTCGATCGGTCCGTCGTAAGTCATGCTTTGCATCTTGCGAGGCGGGTATTGCACGTAGGTCTTCATCAAGTTGCTGATGGCAATGCTGATAGGAACCATCGACCAAGTGCGTTCGGTAAAGTTGTTCATGAAGATGTCATAGCGCTCCTGCGGGTCCTGCAGCAAGTCGAAGACCTGCGGTACGGTTGCCACGTACTTGCTGGCGCCTTTCCAGCCCTGATTGGAGTCGACCGCCAGGCCACCGGTCTGGGCGCCGTCATCGCCGCGCAGGTTGAAAACGGCCTTGAAGTTGCCGACACGGGCGGCACCGGGCGACAGTTCGTTTTCCGTGAAATAGAACCACTCCTTGCGGGGTGAGGGGCCGGTCCCCAGCAATACCGGGGTCATGTCGTAGCTGTCGAACATGATCGGCTGACCTTCGCGGTCTTTCTCCGGCAGTTTAATGCCGGCCACCGACGCGAATGTCGCCATCAGATCCAGGCCTCCGATGATGTCGTGGTTTTTCATCGCAGGTTTGATTTTTTCCGGCCATACCATGATTGCCGGTACTCGGTTGCCACCTTCGCGTACCGTGCCTTTGGTGCCGCGGAAGGGCGTATAGCCGGCATCCGGATAAACGTCCTGCCAAGCGCCGTTGTCGGTGGTGTAAACCACCAGGGTGTTCTTATCCATGCCCAGCGCTTTGAGCTTGTCCATGATGCGGCCAATGCGGGTGTCGAGTTCCACCACCGAGTCGGCGTACTTGGATTTGGAAATCGACTTATGTACGAATTCCGGTGCCGGCAAATTCGGCTGATGCACTTTCATGAAGTTGACGTTGATGAAAAACGGCTTGTCGGACTTGGCGGCGGTATCGAGAAACTCCATGGCGGCTTTCTCGACATATCCGTCAAAGTAGGGAATCCCGACCACACCGGGTTTTCCATCGATAACCGGCGTATCGACATACTCGCCGTTGATCTTGAATTCCTCGACCGGTTTTTCACCTGCCTTGCCGGACAGCGCGCCCTTGGTGACATTGGCGAACATGGCGCGGGTCTCGGGGTCCATGTCCGGGAACCATTCTGGATCGGCATAGGTGTAAGCGTTGAGGTGATAAAGGCCGACGTACTTCATGACGTCGTAGCCCTGGGCATTGGGCATGGCGTAATCGGCTTCGCCCAGGTGCCACTTGCCGGTGAAGTAAGTGTCGTAGCCACCGGTCTTGAGAACGGAGGCAAGGGTCCATTCGGCTGCCGGCAAACCGCCACCCTGGCCCTGAAATGCCACAGTGGTCATGCCGCTGCGGTTGGGAATGCGCCCGGTCTGCATGGCTGCCCGGCCGGGAGTGCAGCTGGGTTGGGCGTAGAACGAAAAGAAAGTGGTGCCTTGCGCCGCCAGTTCGTCGATGCTCGGTGTCGGCATGCCGCGACCTACACCGCCGCCATAAGGGCCGAGGTCACCGTAGCCGGTATCGTCGGAGACTATGAACAGGATATTGGGTTTTTCGGTCTGGGCTGCATGGGCAACGTTGAGGGCGATGAGCAATGAGCACGCAAGGTAGAACTTGGTACGATGTGAGAGCCGTTTCATAAGCGGTACCCTATCGAAGGTTGACCCTTTCAGTTGTTACGCACACATCAAGTACGCAACGATCAGGATCTCGGTGAGTAAATCCCCCTACGCCGTGCCAAAAGACAGTTCAAGGGGGCCAACCGACCCATCGAAAGAACTCCCGTTTAATTCAAAGCACCCAAAGAGCCTAGTAGGTTAATGGCATCTTGCGCGAAATCGGATTCACTGTTGAGGTCGTTCACCTTTACCGCCTCAATACCAAGCAGCTTCGAAGAGCATGGTTTGTGTTTTCTTGACTAGTATCTATTCGACTTGAGCGTGCGCGGTCGCACCAACTGTTACGCCCTGGAGTCGGGTGCGTGCGCTACGTTATTCGCACAATGGATAGTTGTGAGGTTAATCATGCCAACCAGAAGTAGTGTCATGCCCGCCTGCACACTCCTGGCACTGTGCTGCCAGCAAGCCTGGGCCGGCGGCATTCTGCTCTACGAAGTTGGCACCGATAATGCCGGCCTGGCCAACGCCGGTGCCGCTGCGCGCGCCCAGGGCCCATCGACCATCGCCAGTAACCCCGCGGGCATGAGTTACCTGTCAGGCACACAAATTACCGCTGGCCTGCAAGTGCTGTATGGCGACCTGAGCTTCGATCGCGACGCCGGTAGCAATGTCGCAGGAACCGGCAGCGGTAACGCTCTCGACCCGATTCCCGGTGGCAGTTTCTTTATCAGCCATGAACTCGACGACCACTGGAGCGTCGGCTTCGGCCAGTACGGTGACTTCGGCCTGGCGGTCAACTACGACAATGACTGGTACGGTCGCTACTTCGCGCAGAACTCCAGTCTGCTGGGTCTGTCCCTGGTACCCAGCGTTGCGTACCGATTTAATGAGCAATGGTCGGTGGGTGTTGGCGTCAAGGCCATGTACGGCATGATGCAGGCGCAAACCGCCATCGACCGCGCTCCCTTCGGCTTCACCGATCGTGCTGACGGTCAGTACAAATACAAGGACGGGGCCTGGGGTTATGGCGCCAATGTCGGGGTAATCTACGCCCCGCAATCCGGCACGCGTATTGGCCTGACCTACACCAGTAAAGTCGATCTGGACTTCGAAGACCGGCTGGATGTGAAAGGCGACGGGCGTCTGCTGGAGCGCATCAACGACACCGCCACCAAACTCGACACCAGCGTGCCGCAGACCGTGACCCTCAGCCTGTTCCAGCAATTGGACCGGCAATGGGCTTTGCTGGCCTCGGCTAATTGGCAGGATTGGTCGCAGTTCGGTGAGATCGGTGTACAGGTCGACACAACGGCGTTGGGCGCACAGTCGAAATCAGTCGATGCCGGGTTCAAGGACACTTGGCACCTGTCCCTAGGCGCGCAGTACCAGGCTACCGAGCAATGGCTGTGGAATGTTGGTATGGCCTACGACAGCAGCGCCGTCTCCGACAGCAAACGCAGCGTGATTGTACCCATGGGCGAATCCTGGCGCATCGCCACAGGCGCAACCTATGCGCTTAATCAAGACACCGACATCAACGTCAGTTGGGCCATGGTCTGGCTAGGCGATATGCCTGTGGACCAGACCAAGTCGATCTCGGGTCATCAAGTCTCCGGGGAGTACGGCGACGCCTGGATTCAAGCCCTCAGCGGCAACATGACCTGGCGATTCTGAGGTGTGAGCGTTTTCGCAAGTGGACGGAACCGATTGCGCTAACCATTACACCACCGACCCAAACCTAATGGAGTTTGGGTCGTCGTGACTCCTTTGCCGCCGATCTGCGAATTCCAACTAAAGGTCTATAGTTGTAATCGCCCTGCAATAACTACCTGGCTAGAAAGTACGCCTCCCACCGCCGCCAATGCGGTGTTCGCCAACGTGCTCGGGCACCCCTCAATCAGCAAATAGCCCGTCGTTGAGCTACGCTGCGATACGTACCCCTGACCTGAATTATGTCAAGTAAGGAACTGACGCATGCGGAGCAGGTTTCTCGCGCAATTGACTGCTGTTTTCTTGTTGTTTTGCTCAGTTTTCGCGTTCGCGCAGGACTCTCGCGCAACGGTAGAACCTGCTTCCGCGGAACTGAAAATCTACAACCGCAGCGTCATGGTTTTCCGCGCCGCGTTATACGGTGAAATACCGGAAATACGGGTCAAGCGTGCGAAAGCGGCGATCAGTGAGGCAATGGATGAGTCAGACGATCTGAATGTCACCCTCGACTCCATTCAGAACAGTTACATGGTGCTGCTGGGCTCCAGGCGCGCGTTTATTGTTTCTCCCCAGGATGTCGATGCCAGCCAATTTGAATCAGTGCGCCAGGCCGCAGAAAGCGCCGCCGACAAACTGCGCCAGGTGGTTAGCGAAACCCAGGAAGCCCGCAGCCTGCATTTCATTTTCAGGTCACTGGCAGCTGCAGCCCTTGCCACCGGTATTCTGATTGCCGCGCTCTGGGGCATGGCGTATCTGCGCCGCAGATTGCTGAGGAAACTGCCGGACTTGATGGATCGGCATACACAGGCGCTGAAAGTCGGACGTGTACAGGTAATAGATGCCAATTACCTGTACCCGCTGGTCAGTCGTTTACTCGGGTTACTGCGCTGGCTCGTCGTGCTGTTGCTCACGTATGAATGGCTTGGCTTTATTTTGTCGCGGTTTCCCTATACCCGGCCCTGGGGCGAAAGCCTCAACAACTATCTGTTGGACGTCGCGGGATATCTACTCCAAGGGATCGTCGGTGCAATTCCTGGTTTCGGCGTCGCAGTCGCAATCTTTTTCATTGCCCGTGGTATCTCAGCTTTCAGTCGCCGGATCTTGCGTCGCATGGCCGTCCCCGGCACCTTCAGTTGGCTGAATCAAGAAACCCTGCACCCGACCCAGCGCTTGACCTCCCTGGCTATCTGGCTGTTTGCCTTGGCCATGGCTTATCCCTATTTGCCCGGCGCCGGTACAGATGCCTTTAAAGGCTTGTCGGTACTGATCGGTTTGATGATTTCCCTCGGTGCCACCAGTGTGGTCGGGCAGGCGGCGGCCGGATTGATCCTCACGTACACCCGAACCTTGCGTCCCGGGGAGTTCGTGCGCATTGGCGACTATGAAGGCACCGTCACAGAGCTGGGCATGTTCACGACTAGCATCCGAACAGGTCTGGGGGAGGTGTTGACGCTGCCCAATTCGATGATTACCGCCACCGTTACCAAGAACTACTCCCGTACCGTGCAAGGTCCTGGGTATGTGGTCGACACGGTCGTGACCATCGGTTACGACACGCCGTGGCGGCAGGTCGAGGCGATGTTGCTGGAGGCCGCCAGGCGCACGCCCGGTGTTCTCGAAGACCCTCCGGCGCAGGTGTTCCAGACAGCGTTGTCGGACTTCTATCCCGAGTATCGACTGGTGGCCCAGGCAATTCCGAGTCAACCTCGACCGCGGGCGGTATTGCTCAGCCTGTTGCACGCCAATATTCAGGACGTATTCAACGAGTACTCAGTGCAAATTATGTCGCCGCACTATCTCGGTGACCCCAGCGAAGAGAAGCGTGTACCCAAGGACAAATGGTTTACCGCACCCGCGCAACAATCGAAGGAACTGTGAGCGCTATTGAAGGGCGCTCACAAATTGGCCCGGGTTAGCAGGGCTGGGCCGCCAGGCTATTGGTGATGTTCCGCCCCAGCACCAGCACCGTGACAAAACCGCAACCTACCAGCGCCGTGGCAAGACTCAGCAGCACCGAGCTGCCCAGGTGGTCGACGATCTGCCCGCCGAAAAACGAACCCAGCGCAATAATCACCTGGAACAAGGCGACAAACAGCGGCATCCCGCGTTCGACATCCTTGGGCGCTACGACAAACATCCAGATACTGGCGCAGGCCGGGAAGGCGCCAAAGGCGAAACCCCAGAGCGCGATCAGCATCGCCGCGCCGGTCATGCCGGTGGCGAAGTGGGGGAATAGGGCGGTGCTGGTGCCGATCATCAGCGCGACCAGCAATAGGGTATGGCGTACGCTGCGGTTGGCGGCGAAGCCGGCAAAAATATTACCCATGACCCCGGCCACGCCAAAGAGCAGCAGCAACGAGCCAATAGTCGGCCCATCGAAGCCGGCACTGTGTTTAAAGAAGGGGGCGACGTAGGTGTAGGCGGCAAAGTGCGCCAGGCCAATCAGCAATACCGCAATCAAGCCAACGCGCGCTTGTGGATTGACGAACAGGGCTGGCAGGTCACTGATGCGGATGGCCTTTTCCGGGGTCAGGCGGGGCAGGAGAAAGACCTGCGCCAGGAGCACCGGAATACCCATCAACGCGGTGATCAGGAACGTCATGCGCCAGCCCATCAGGCCGCTGAGCCAGGTGCCTACGGGCACGCCAAGGACGGTGGCCAAGGTCACGCCGACCATGATTATCGAGGTCGCCTGGGCGACGCCAACGCCCTTGGGTGCCAGCCTGCCGCTCAGCGCGATGGCCGTCGCCCAGAAGCCGCCGATACTGATGCCCAGCAGTACGCGCCCGAACAGCAGCAGGTTGAAGTCGCTGGCGAAGGCCACGACCGAGTTGGCGATGATCATGATCAACGTCAGGCCGATCAGTAGATAGCGACGGTCCATGGCGCCAATCCCGACAGACAGCAAGGGGGCGGCCAGGGCGGCCATGATGCCGGGCAGGGTCACCATCAGGCCGGCGTGGCCGGCACTGATGCCAAGGTCGCTGGCGACATCGTTGAGTACGCCCACCGGAAGAAACTCACTGGTGACCAGGGCGAATGCACCTACGGCGACGGAGAGAATCGCCAACCACTGCTGTTTGACACTTTGCTGGCTATGTTCGGGGATGTCGCGAGGGGCCTGGCTGGCGCTTGGCATGGTGTTGATTCCAGAGGGACAGGTCGCCTGCAGGCAGGCGGGGGGAAAAGGGAGGCGATTATAGGAATCAGTCCTGGATATTCAACAGGCGTGCCGCTCGATAGTAATCATCAGCGCAATCAATGCGAGGTTCTTGGCGGGGGGGAGGCCATACACGGCGGTGCCGGCGATGGCCTCTGTTGATTGCGCTCGCTGGGAGCGCGTTCAAGCTAGCGCAGGAAACCCAGGTCCAAGGGGTAGTCCAGGATGATCCGGGTTTGATCCAGGTCGTTGGCAATCGCGCCGTAATCGCCACCGGTCCGCATCGAGGCGAGCATCAAGCGCAGCGACAGGTTCTTCGCCGGTCCTGACTGCACCACGTATTTGACCCACAGGTCCCGCTCCCACTGCGAACCATCGCGCACCGCCTGGTAGCGGGAGTAGGCACCGCCGGCATCCCTGCCGTCGATGTCAGTGCCACGAATGTAGCGCGCGGTGAAGGTCAGGCCCGGCACGCCGAGCACGGCGGCATCCAGGTCATAGCGGGCACTCCAGGCCTTTTCGTTGGGGCTGTTGAAGTCACTGCCCTGGGAGGCCGCATCCAGTTCGATATCAAAACTGTTCCAGACATAGTCGAATGGCTGGTCGCCATCGATCTGCGTATAGGCCAGTTCAAACTTGTGGCCACCCAGCGCATACCCCGCACGCGCACTCCAGGCATCGTTGCGGATATCGCCCAGCAATGCCGCGCCGGTATTGCGGGTACGGTAATAGTTGACGCCGGTATTCACCACGCCGCCGACGGTCAATGGCAGGCGGTAGTCAAGCGAGGCGAACTGCTGATTCCAGATGTCATCGAGTTCGGAGCCAAATAGCTTGATCTTGAGGTTGTTGACTCCCGTGTAAATACCGCCGTAATAACTGACGAACTCGCTGTCGGCCTGGCGCCCGCTGTAGGCCGTGCCCAGATGCCCACCATGATTGGGTTGCGCGCGGTCGCTACTGGAGACAAAACGCCCGGCATTCAGGGTCAGGCCGTCGAGCGAGCGATCCGTGGCGTTGAAGCCCCTTAATGTTTGCGGCAACAGACGAATGTCGCCGTATTTGAGCACTGGCGAATCGGGAAACAGATCGCCGTAGGCCAACTCGGTATGGCCGACCCGCATCTTCACCGCGCCACCGGCCTTGGAGTAGCCACTTTTAGGCTCTCCTTGATTGTCCCGTGCAACGATGCCGCCATTGCCGATGCCATCCCCGACGCGTCCGTTGCCGCCGTCGAGTTTGAGCGCCCCCATGTAATGCAGATCCATGCCGAAGCCAATCAGCCCCTGGGTATAACCTGAGTTGAACTTGGCCAGAACCCCTTGCGCCCACTCCTGACGATAACTTTGGCGTTCGCCTTCGGGGTTGCGGTAGCTGCCGCTACGGTTGTCGGCATTCCAGTAAAAGTTACGCAAACCTACCGACGTCGTGCTGTCTTCAATAAAGCCGCTGGCCGACTCTGCCGCGCCCACTACGGTACTGCTCAGGCAGACGCTGGCGCCGGCCATCCCCAGGGTGAAAAGTTTGAACCACATGGTGCACTTCCTTTTTGCCAACGTTTAAGAGTGGCAGCGTGAATTTTTATTGTTCTGGACCAGGTGTGTTTGCTGCGGGCAAGGTCAAGCCCGACCGCTAACTTGCGCCGAGGCGTAAGTTGCACCCTTGTTGTTTTAGGTATTGCTCGGTAAGCCCAGGCTGCAACCCTTGGTGGGTTAACCAGCCCGGGCGATTGAGGCTCAGCGCGAGGCGGTCAAGCCGTCGAAGAACCGCGCAGCGTTTTCGTCGAGGGTGGCGATGTCGTAACCGCCTTCCTGCACCACCACGCATGGCAGGCCCAGCGCCTTGATTCGCTGGCCCAGCACCCGGAAACCTTCATGGGTTACGGCAACCTTGGACTGCGGGTCGTTTTCGTAGATATCAAAACCCAGTGACAGCACCAGTACGTCTGGGGCGAAGGCGCGCAAGGCGGCCTCGGCCTGGTCCATGCACGCGAAGAAATCCGCCTCGCTGGAGCCGTGGGCCATCGGCAGGTTCAGGTTAAAACCTTCACCGCGGCCAGTGCCGGTTTCGTCGTCGAAGCCGGCCACCACCGGGTAGAAGTTGGTGGGGTCGCCATGGATCGACACGTAGAGCACGTCGTCGCGGTCGTAGAAAATCTCCTGGATGCCCTGGCCGTGGTGCATGTCGGTATCCAGCACCGCGACCTTGGCGAACGTGCCCCGCAACGCCTGGGCAGCAATTGCGGCGTTATTCAGAAAGCAGAAGCCGCCAGCGCCTTCGGCACGGGCATGGTGTCCTGGTGGACGGCACAGGGCGTAGGCCGCCTCATCGCCCTGGATAATCGCCTGGGCGGCGGCCACCGCACTTTGCGCTGACCAGTAAGCGGCCTGCCAGGTGTGTTGGCCAATCGGGCAACTGCCGTCGGCCAGGTAGCGGGCGGTCTTGCCCAGGATCCCGCGCAGCGGATTGCCTTCGCGGATAAAAATGTTCGACATCACCTCATCGCCCCAGTCTTCCGGCACCTCGTGCCATTGCTGGTACGCGCTGCTCAGGTATTCCAGGTAGGCCGGGCTGTGCACCGCGGCGAGTGGCGCCTGACCGTAGTCGAGCGGTTCCTGCAGCGGGTAGCCGAGCTTCTTGACCACCGCCAGCAGTGGGTCGATACGCGCGGGCACCTCTTGCGGCTCGCGCATCTGCCCGCGCGACAGGTAGGAACGTGGATGGTGTAGACGCTGTGCCGGGTGGAAAAATGTTTTCATGGATGACCTCATGCCAAGACAATTCGGGTTGCATGTGCGTTGGCCGATAACGCGGCACACAACGCGCAGTGATTAATTCGTGGTCCGCTCAATATCCCTGTTCGGGATCGACCAGATTGTTCAATGCCAGTCCCGCGGCGAGCCGTGAAACGTTGTCGGCGACCTGCTGGGCGATGCATTGGTCCGAGGCGGCGGACGCCATGTGCGGCGTCACCCAGACCCCAGGGGTGCGCCACAGCGGCGAGTCCACAGGCAACGGTTCCTGCTCGAACACATCCAGCAAGGCGCCACGCAATTGCCCGCTCGCCAGGGCTTGTTGCAAGTCCGGATGATTGAGGTGCTGGCCACGCCCGCAATTGATCAAGGCACTGCCTCGCGCCATGTACTGGAACACCTCGCGGCCCAACACACCTTGAGTGGCGGCGGTCAGCGGCAGCAAGTTGACCAGTACATCCAACTCCGAAAGAAACCCCTGCAGTGCGCACGCTCCGCTGAAGGTGCTCACGCCATCGATTGCTCGCGGCGTGCGCGCCCAACCGCGCACGTCGTAGCCGGCCTCGGCCAGCCGCATGGCCACCGGTGCCCCGATCGCTCCCAGGCCCATCACCCCGACCCGGAACCCTTGCGCACGGCGCTGCAGCGGACGCTGCCAGCGTTGTGCAGCGTTGTCGGTTATCACCTGGTCGAAGCCGCGGTGAAAATGCAACACCCCCCAGTGCACGTACTCGCTCATACCCTGGGTGTGATCCGGGTCGACCACCCGGCATACCGGCAGCGCCGGATCACGCGAAGGATCCTGGGCCAGATGGTCGACCCCCGAGCCAATCGAGTACACCAGGCGCAAGTTCGGCAAGGCGCCGAGGCTGCCCGCTGGTGGGAACCAGCACACTGCAACCTGGGCCTGCTGTGCGCCTGAATCTTCAGGGCGCAGCACCTGCAAGTGCGGTGCATGGCTGGCAAACAGCGCGGCCAGCCAATCGGTCAGCGCAGGGTTCTGGCACAACAACACGAGACTGGCCATGGTCAACGGCACCAATCGGCGCGCTGCTCGTCGATCAGACTGAGCGCGGCCTGCCAGGCCAGATCAATGATCCCCTCGATACCCTCACGGCCAAACTGCGCGGCGGTGTGCCGGCACACGGCTTCGTCGGGGATGTTCAGCGCTACCCCGGCGGACATCGCCTGGATCTGCGCCTGGCAGGCGCGCTCCAGGAAGTAGATTTCGTGGAACGCCGCCGCCACGCTGTCACCGGCCGCAAGCAGGCCGTGGTTACGCAGGATCATCGCTTTGTGCGAGCCCAGGTCAGCCACCAGCCGCTCGCGCTCGTGCATCGACAACGCGATGCCTTCGTAGGTGTGATACGCCAGGTTGCCGTAGAACTTCAGCGCGTGCTGGGTCAGCGGCAACAACCCGTCGCGCTGGGCAGCCACCGCCATACCGGCAGCGGTGTGGGTGTGGATGATGCAGTGCAGATCCGGGCGAGCCTCATGAATTGCCGAATGGATGACGAACCCGGCCGCATTCACGTGCCCACCGTGCTGACCGTCGACCACGTTGCCCTCGAGGTCGATCAGGACCAGGTCACTGGCGCGCATTTTCTCGAACGCCACGCCGTAGCGATTGATCAGGAAGTGCCGCTGCGGCCCGGGCACACGCAGGGTGATGTGAGTGTCGATCAGGTCGGTCATGCGGTAGTAGGCGACCAGCCGATACAGCGCGGCCAACTCACAGCGTGACTGCCACTCGATGTGCGACATAGCGCTTGGCTTGCTCATTAAACAACTCCTTGGGAAAGGGGCAGCCCGACCGGCTTGGCGTTGACGCCGCGCAAATAAGCCAGGCCCAGCACACCGATCAACGACATCAGCGCCAGCCCGCTAAAGAAGACTGCCAGCGGCCACCATTGACCGGCGAAATGCCCCGCCAGGAAGGTGCCGATCAGTGGCGTCAGGCCACCACTCACGCCGCTGCCCAACTGATAGGCAATCGAGATGCCCGAGTAACGCACCCGCGCCTGGAAGGCTTCAGCCATGTAGCCGGCGATCACCGCGTACAGTGCTGCCAGCAGCAGTACCGCCAGGGCAATCCCCGCGGTCATGTAGAACAGGTTGCCGGTCTGCACCAGCAGGAACATCGGGTACGGCACCAGGATGCACAGCGACGCCACCCACTTGAGGAAGCGTCCCTCGCCCAGGCGTTCGGCCAACAGCGCAGAACAGGGTTGGGAGAGAAATTGCAGCACGGTGACCACGAACAGACAGTCGAGGATCGTGGTCTTGGCGATGCCCTGGTACTGCGTGACGTAGGTGATCATGAAGGTGTTGGTGAAGAAGAAACCGCCCGAGCCGATAGTCACTGCCAGGGCCGCGAACAGAATGCTCTTCCAGTCCTTGCGGATAACTTCCAGCACCGGGTTCTCGGCGGTCTGGCCGCTGTCCTGGACCGCGGCAAACTCCGGCGACTCAGGCACGCCGAAACGAATCGCCAGGCCGACCATCATCAGCACGCCGCTCATCAGGAACGGAATACGCCAGCCCCAGCTCATCAGTGCGTCCTGCTCCATTTCACTGATGCAGCGGAATGCGATCAGCGCCAACAGCAGGCCCGCCGGGCTGCCCCATTGGGCGAACGAGGCGAAGAACACCTTGCGGCCCTTGGGCGCGTGTTCACTGGCCATCAGCACCGCGCCACCCCATTCGCCACCGACCGAAATCCCTTGCAGTAAGCGCAGGACCACCAGGCCGATCGGGGCCCAGATACCCGCCTGGGCATAAGTGGGTAGCAAGCCGATGCAGGTGGTCGCCACCCCCATCAGCACGATGGTCACCAGCAACATTTTCTTGCGCCCCAGGCGGTCGCCCAGATGGCCGAAGACCATGCCGGCGAACGGGCGGGCGATAAAGCCGACCGCGAAGCTGCCGAACGCGGCCATGGTGCTGAGCATCGGGTTTTCACTGGGGAAGAACAGCTGGCCGAGAACCAGCGCTGCCGCGAAGGCATAGATGTAGAAGTCGTAGAATTCGATGGTGGTGCCGATAAAGGCCGCTGCCGCGGCACGTCGCGGACTTGAGGTAGTGCTCGTCATCTGTAGCTCCTGGACGTCATTGTTATAAGCAGGAGGAAATGTGTGTCATGCGCAGGCACGACGTTCGCACTCTGGCGGTGCGTTGCTGGATCTTGCGCCAGCCCCTATGCTAGGAAAAGCTTCTAATCTAAATACTCAAGTATAAGCACCAGGAATAATGATAATCCCTGCCGGCCCTTCGTTACGCGATCCCGACGCCAAGCGCTTCCTCAACGACCGCCTGGACTGGAATCTGTTGCGCACCTTCCTGGTGATCGGCCAGGAAGGCAGCATCAGCCGGGCCGCCGCGCGCCTGCACTTGAGCCAGCCGGCCATCAGCCAGGCCCTGCGGCGCCTGGAGGAGCAACTCGACAGCGCGCTGGTGGTGCGCCGTGGGCCGCGTATCAGCCTGTCCAAGGCCGGTGAAGAAGTCATGCAGATCGCCGCCGAACTGTACGGCACGGTCTCGCGCCTGGGCCCAGCCCTGGATTCACCCGCCGAGACGGTGGTGGGCAAGATCCGCATGCTGACCATCAGTCGTATTCAATCACGCTGCTACGATGAGTTCCTCGCGCAATTTCACCTTGAATACCCGCAGGTGGAGTTCGAGGTCGATGTGCTGCGCAGCTCGGATGTGGCCAGCGCACTGCTGCAAAAAACCGCCTCGTTCGGCCTGAGCCTGTGCCGCACCCCACAGCCCAAGCTTGAGCAACGGGTGTTGCTGCAGCAGCGCTATGCGTTTTTCTGCGGCAAGCGGCACCGGCTGTTCGGTCGCACGAACCTGACCCTGGCGGATTTGCAGAGTGAAAACTTCGTCAGTTTTACCAGCGACCAGATTGGCGGCAACCTGTCGCCGCTTACGGTGTTTCGTGATCAGCAAGGGTTCACTGGGCGCATTGTTGCTTCGTCTCCGAGCCTCGATGAAATCCGCCGGCTGGTGGGCGCCGGCTATGGCATCGGTTGCCTGCCGGAGCACATCGTCGCGGCTGATGTGCTGGCTGGAGAAGTCTGGCGCTTGCCGCCATGGGAGGGAGTGATTGACGTGAATGTCTACTTGCTGTGGAACCGTGAACAGAAACTGACTCAGGCTGAGTCGGTATTTCTCGAGAGGTTCCAGCAGATGCTCATGACCACGGATCTGGCTGAGCGGTTTTAGGTTCGGTACTGCGCGCCATCGTAGACGGTCATCGCGAGCAGGCTCGCGATGGTCGCCAACGATAACGCGCACAACCTGATGCACCGCGCCGTCCTTGCAACCATCGCTGGCAAGCCAGCTCCCACAGGTCCCTGCATACACCAGACCCTGTGGGGCTCGGCAAGCCAGCCCTCCCATAGATGACCCCACGTCATCCATCCATTGAAGAACCATCCTTTGTAAGCCCCCAGACCCCTGGCGCTTAATCGCCGCGGACCGCGATCCGCGCGGTCTCATGCGCTCACTACAATAACAAGGGGATGTCATGCACGAAGAGGCGGGTTTACTACTGATTTTGATGGCGGCTATCGGCTTGATTGTAGTGCTGGTGGTCAAGTTTCGCGTCCATTCCTTCCTGGCGTTGATGCTCGCCAGTTTTGTCGTCGGGGCGGGTGCGGGCATGCCGCTGTCGTCCATCGCCGACTCCTTTGAAAAGGGCATGGGCGGCACCCTGGGGTTTCTTGCGGCGGTGATTGGCCTGGGGAGCATCCTGGGTAAGATGCTGGAAGTGTCCGGTGGCGCCGAGCGTATCGCTCGCACGCTGCTCAGCACCTTGGGCGAGCAACGTGCCTCCTGGGCGATGATGCTGGTGGGCTTCATTGTCGGCATTCCGGTGTTCTTCGAGGTCGGCTTTGTGTTGCTGATTCCGCTGATCTATGTGGTCGCCCGGCAAACCCGCTTGAACATCCTGTATGTCGGCCTGCCCCTGGCGATTTCGTTGATGACCGTGCACTGCATGCTGCCGCCGCACCCGGCAGCCATGGCGATCACCCAACTGCTGGGCGCTGACGTCGGCAAGGTGATTATCTATGGGCTGATCGTCGGCCTGCCTACCGCCATCGTGGCGGGACCGGTGTGGGTCAAGCTGGTGTGCAAGCGCCACGAGCCGGCCAGCGGCCAGAGCTTCGCCGCGGCGCCCACCAGCCTGGCAGACACCCGCGTGATGCCAGGCCTGGGGCTGACGCTGTTGGTGATCCTGCTGCCGTTGTTGCTGATGGTCGGCAAGACCCTGGTGACCATGAGCCTGCCCCAGGGCAGTGGCTTCTATCAACTGATGAGCTTTCTCGGCAATCCGCTGACCGCGCTGGCCATTGCGGTGGTGTTCGCCTACGGTTCCCTGGGCCTGTATCGCGGGCTGGGCATGGCCGAGCTGCAGCGCCTGACTGAGCAGTCCTTTACGCCGTTGGCCAATATCCTGTTGATCATCGGTGCCGGCGGGGCCTTCAATGGCGTGCTGATCGACAGTGGCGTAGGCAAGGTCCTGGCCAGCACGCTGTCGCAATGGGACCTCAATCCGATTCTGCTGGCCTGGTTCGTCGCCGGCCTGATGCACCTGGCCGTGGGCTCGGCCACTGTGGCGATGATCAGTGCCGCGGGCATGGTCCTGCCGCTACTGGACGCGATGCCTGGGCAGAACCGCGAAATCGTGGTGATTGCGATCGGCGCCGGCGCCATTGGTTGGACCACGGTGACCGACTCGGCGTTCTGGGTGGTCAAGGAATACCTGGGGGTGTCCCTGGGCGAGGCGCTGAAAAAATTTACCGTTGGAACCTTGCTGGCCTCGGTCGTGGCCCTGGGTATGACGTTATTGGTATCGCAGTGGGTTTGAGCACACCCGCGATGCTGTCCACTGTCTGGAGTAGAACCATGATTCACAACAAATCCCTGGCTGACTGGTGCCAGAGCCATCCCCTGATTGGTCCGTTGACCCGGGTCGAGCCCGTCACCTGGTTCAACCCGGCCCTGGCGCCGACCGCGCAGGCCTTGAGTGATGTGCCCCTGGGCCTGGCCGACGTGGATGACGCCAGCGCCCGGCTCGAGCGGTTTGCCAGCTACATTCAGTCGGCGTTCCCCGAGACCCGGGCGAGCGCTGGCATCATCGAGTCGCCGCTGATTGCGCTGCCGCGCCTGCAGACCACCCTCTGCGCCGAGGCGCAACTGCCGGTGCAGGGCGCACTGTGGCTGAAGGCCGACAACCTGCTGCCGATTTCCGGGTCGATCAAGGCCCGGGGTGGCATCTATGAGGTGCTCAAGCACGCCGAGGACCTGGCGCTGGCCGGCGGCCTGATTCAGCCGGGCGCTTGCTACAGCAGCCTGGACAGCGATGCCGCCCGGGCCTTTTTTGGCCAGTACAGCATCGCCGTTGGCTCCACCGGCAACCTCGGCCTGTCCATCGGCATCATGAGTGCGCGCCTGGGGTTCAAGGCCACCGTGCACATGTCCGCCGATGCCCGGCAGTGGAAAAAAGACCGCCTGCGCGCCTGCGGAGTGACGGTGGTCGAGTATCAATCGGACTACAGCGTCGCCGTCGAGCAGGGCCGGCAGCAGGCCGAGAGCGATCCCAAGTGCCATTTCGTCGACGACGAGAACTCGATCAATCTGTTCCTCGGTTACGCGGTGGCGGCGCGTCGCTTGCAGCACCAACTGGTGTCCGCGGGGATTACGGTCGACGCGCAACACCCACTGTTTGTCTATCTGCCGTGCGGTGTCGGCGGCGGCCCTGGTGGCGTTGCCTTTGGCCTGAAGCAGATTTTCGGCGACGCGGTGCACTGCGTGTTCGCCGAGCCGACGCACTCGCCATGCATGTTGCTGGGGGTCTATACCGGGCTGCACGACGAGGTCAGCGTCTATGATTTTGGCATCGACAACCGCACCGCCGCCGACGGCCTGGCGGTGGGGCGACCGTCGGGGTTTGTCGGGCGTTCGATGCAACGCTTGCTCGACGGCTACTACACCCTCAGCGACGAGCAGATGTACCGCCTGCTGGCCCTGCTGCATGCCGAGGAAGGCCTGAAGCTGGAGCCCTCGGCGCTGGCTGGATTGCCCGGGTTCCTGCGGGTGCTGCAAGAGCAACAGGGCTATCGTCAACGCCTGGGTCTCGACGCACAGCGCCTGGCCAACGCCACGCACCTGGTGTGGGGCACGGGCGGCAGCATGGTGCCGGCGCAAGAAATGGACGCGTACCTGGAGCAGGGACGTACACTGTTGGCCGCACACTAGCCATTGCACCCGGGGCCGCGCGGCCCCGGGTTTCTCGCCCGCGGAAAAACGCCCCGATGCTGAACCTGCCTCCTCGATTGAGCTCCCGGCTCAACAGCTCACAGTTCGCCAACCTGCACACCTTTCTGGTCGCCGCCCGGCACCTGAGTTTTGCCTTGGCTGCCGAAGAATTGTGCGTCACGCCCAGCGCCGTCAGCCATCGCATCGCCCGCCTCGAACAAGCCCTGGACCTGCGCCTGTTCGAGCGCCTGACCCGTCGGGTGCGCCTGACGGGGGAGGGCGAGCGCGTGTTTGCGATCCTCGAAGGGGTGATGGAGCAGTTGTCCGAAGCCCTGCAACAGTCGCCCCAGGCCGAGCTGTGCGGGTCGGTGGCGCTGTATGCCCGTCCTTCGGCTGCGCAATGCTGGCTGGTGCCACGCCTGGCGGACTTTCACCAACGCTACCCGAACATTGCCCTGGACATCCGCGTCGGCAACGACGCCATCGATTTTCGCACGCAAAACGTCGACCTCGCGCTGCTCTACGCCAATGGCGAATTCCCTGGGCTGGCCAGTCATGCCTTGATGAGCGAGACCATCGCGCCGGTCTGCAGCCCGCTGTATGCCGAGCGCCATGGCCTGCTTGAGGCGCCGCACAACCTGCGTCACTGCACGCTGTTGCACGATGCCCTGGCCTGGGACAACGCGGTCTACGATGCCGAGTGGCAACTCTGGGCCCGGCAGCAGGGGCTGCTCGAGGTCTTGCCGCAACGCGGGCTGACCTTCGATCGCTCCGACTTGTGTGTGACAGCGGCCATCAACCACGCGGGCATCGCCATCGGCCGCCAGCGCCTGGTGCAGAGCCGCATCGACCAGGGCGAACTGATCCTGCCCTTTGGTGGATTTTCCCAGCCGGGGCGCTACGACTATTTTCTCGTCCACCCCCATCGCGATCCCATGCCCCCTCGGGTGCAGGTGCTGATCGACTGGCTCAAGGAAAAGGCCGGCGCAGGCATGGCGGATTGAGCCGCCAGCGGAACCGACCGCTCCCGGTTGACGGTGGATGGACGACACTCGTCAGCTGCGCTATCTTGCCGCCGCTGCCAAAACGGCGGTGCGTGCCTCCTGTCCAGGCATGAGAGTCAGCCCAAGGATTGTTCATGGAACGAGTCACAACGAGTCGCTGGTTTGCCGTACTGCTCGGCCTGGTATTTATCGCGTTCGACCAGTGGATCAAGGTGCTCGCGCTGCTGTCTCTGGCGGCGCAGAGCTTCAAGATCGGTGGCAGTTTCGCCTGGCTGGATATCGCCCTGAGCCTCAATCCGGGTGCGTTCCTGAGCCTGGGGGCCGGCCTGGCACCGGCGGTCAAACAACTGATTTTCATCGTCGGCGTGGGCGCTGTGGTGTGCTGGGCGATCGGCTGGGCCTTGTCGCGCTGGGCCAGTTCGCCAGGCAAGGCGCTGGCGGTGTACTGCATCGCACTGGGTGGGGCGTCGAACCTGATCGACCGGGTGCTGCGTGACGGGCACGTGGTGGATTACCTGGTGCTCAACCTGGGATCGCTGCATACCGGGGTGTTCAACCTGGCCGATATCGCCATCATGGCCGGAGCCGCGGCCTTGCTGGTGGCGGAGTTGCGTAAGCCGCGCCAGGCCCGAGGCTAGTCACAGGTCACGCTGACGGCCTTCGCCGCGCGCTGCAGTTCCTGTTTCACGTCCACGGTGATGCGCTGTTCCATGCGGCGCTGTTCGAGGAAGACCTGGTCGCCCCGGGTGTCCACCTGCGCATCGATCGCCGCCGCCTCGGCCTCGATGGCGGCAGCATGCGCGGCAATCACCGCATTCACCTCGGCCTCGTTGCTGGCGGCGTCGAGCGCCTGGATCAGCGCCGCCACTTTGGCTTCCTCCTCCTGGCTGTAAGCGTCCAGCGACAAACCGGCCGCCAACGCGCGCGCCCGAATCTGCACATCCTTGAGCGCCTGCCGGGCCTCGGTGCACTGCACCTCGCGCTTGTGCTGGTTGACCATCTGCCACTGGACCAGCACGTAACTGGTCACGCCGATAAGCGCCACGGTGAGGCCAGCCATCAGCCGACGGCTCATGGCCGCGTCCAGGCAGATGGGGAGAGGGGGATGCACCAATACATCGTATTAATCCATTCGGAGGAGTTCAAAGCGTAGCAGCAGAATCGATCCACTCCGTTTGCTGGCCGTCGGTGTTAGCGGGTTTTGCACTGGGCCAGCACCACTTTGCAGGTGCTCGGCGTGCCGCCGGATCGACCGGCGTAGCGTTGACAACTCACCATGGATTTTTGCCGCGCCGCACCCAAGGTCGAGCCCCAGGCCAGGCCGCCTTCCCCGGCGGTGGGCAGCGCCTTGGCATAGCAGTTGGAGCCCTGGCTGCTGCTCGCATAGGTGCTCCGGCTGGTTTTGCTGCTGCATCCCGCCATCAGCAGCAGTTGCAGGGCGAGCAGGCAGGTCGCCCATTTCCCCACGGTTGTCGCGTTCATCTGGCTTCCCCTGAATGGACTTTGGTTGCCGCCCAATACGTCCATGGTTCACATGGCGCTGGCATCGCTTTCGTGTTCGTCGGCGAAGGCCATCAGCACCTGCAGATCCAGCACCTCAAGCTTTATCCGCGAGATGAAGGCTGAAAACGCCAGATTCGCCGCCAGTCGCCGCAGATCACTGGCCCAGGCGGGCAGGTAGGTCGGTCCCTGGAGCCAGCCGGATTCGAACAGCGGTGCCAGGCGTACGGTATCACCGAGGGTCAGGCGCCCGGCAAATAAATGTCCGACCAGGTCCGGGCGGTTGTCGCGGATGGCGATGCGCAGCAGTGTATGCACACCGAGCAATCCGGTCAGGTAGGCCGCGTCCTTGGTGAACGCCGCGCCGCCACGCAGGTCGGCCCCGCGGAACACCCGTTGGGTTGAGCGGAACGATTCCTCCTGCGATTGGCCGGCCGCCAGGAACCCTTCGAATACCTGGATGAAATCGGCGCCATCCAGCGCCTGCTGGACCGCCAGCACTCGCAGGGCCAGGCGGCGCAAACGGTTGATGTCCATGCTGGCGGTGAATAGCTCGGCGAGGGTGGCAATGCCTTCCTGGGTCTGGGTGGTGCGTGGGGCACCGAGGCCGAGGCTTTTCAGATTGGTCTGGCGGGCGCCGTTCTGCGCCGTGGCGACATGTACGAAGGCCTCGTGTTGCAGCAACTGCTGTTTGTCCAGGTCCGAGAACAGCGCGCTGGCACGCAGGCGGATCCGGCTTGCGCCGGCAATCGCCTTGGCGGCCAGGCTCGGGTCGAGCACGACGCTGATCTGGCCGGCGCCGAAAAAGCTGTCCAGCTCCGGTTGCATCCAGGCGGCGAAAGCCTCGGCCGGGATGTCGGCCTGGCTTGGGGGAATCCGCGCGCCGCCCAGCAGCGCGTCGGTGGTCTTGAGGAAGAACTGGGCCGCGTCGAGCATGCTCAATTGCAGGTTCGTGTAATAGAAGTCCGGACGCCGGTACAGCGCCGAGGAGTAACGGGTGAAATCGGGAGTCCCGATGGCGCCCAGCATGCGCCCGGCCGTGGCGTAGCTGCGGGCGGTCATGGCCAGGTAATTGCCGGCCGGATGGCCCTCGTCACAGCGTCCGGCAAAGCTTTGCAGGGCGGCAATCTCGGCGCTGTGCTCACGCGCTTGTAACTCGACCCTGGGCAACGCCGCCTTGCCGGCGCGCCAATTGGCCAGGAACACCTGTTCAATCCCGACCGGCCAGGACAGCGCGTCCAACACACGGATCCTGCGGGCCAGACCAGGCAGGGCAGCATCGAGTTCTGACAGCGCAGCCGTGCTCATGGCAGTCACCTGGGCAGTGTCGGGTGTTCAATAAAAGCGTAGCAGCTGCCGAGCCCGCGAGGCTGCGTTCGAGGACGCAGTCCTCGCCGGGGGGGCGTGGGTCCTTAGCGTCTGCTACGCAGCCGAACGCAGCCTCGCGGGCTCGGCAGCTGCTACGGGGTAGTCAGCAGTTCGGCAATTTTGCGGCGCAGCTCACCGTGGGTTTCTTCGGCGTAGGGTGGGGCGGTTTTCCAGTCGTAGAACCAGGCGGGCATTTTGCGATGTTTTTCCGGTTCTGAGGCGTAGCGCGGGAATAGGTGGCAATGCAGTTCTGGCTCGGAATTGCCGAGGATCTCGTAATTCATCCGTAGCGCCCCGGTAGCCTGCAGAACGGCGTCGCCGATGCGGGCCATGTCGAGCAGGTAGGTGGCCCTGGCCTGGGCATCCAGATCGTTCAGGCTGGGCACCACAGGGTCGGGCAGCAACAAGCAGTATCCCGGCAGGAACTGCACGTCGCCCATCACCACCCAGCCAGATGCCAGGCGACAGATAACCTTGTCGTTGGCGCCGTTGCGCGCCATTTCTACTCGTTGCGAGATCAGAGCCATGTGCCTGTCCTTGGAGTGGGGGAGAAGAAGTACCGTCAATCCGTGCGCTATTCAAACATGCATCAGCAATCGTGCGCGTCCCTGCGCCCGGGCTATCTAGAAGCTGTATTTGGCGGTCAACATCATGTTGCGCGGAGCGCCGTAGGTGTCGCCACCGTAGCTGGTGGAGTTGGAGATGGACGAGTAGTACTCGCGGTCGAAGATATTGTTGGCGTTGAGTTGCAGGTCCAGGTTCTGGTTGACCCGGTAGCCGGCCATCAGGTCAGTAATGGCGTAGGCACCTTGCTCCAGGCGGTAGGTGCTGCCATCTGCCAGCGCGACGTCGTTGTACATGCGGCTCTGCCAGGAGATGTTGCCGCCGACCCGCAGTTTTTCCAGAGGGCCCTGGAAGCGGTAGCTGGTGGTCAGCTTGAACAGGTGCTCCGGGGTGTCCGTGTCGAAACGCTGGTTTTCGTTCTGCGGGTTGGCCGCATCCTTGAGGGTGTGCAGGCGTGCATAGGTGTAGCCGCCGCCTACCTGCCAGTTCTCGGTCAGTGCACCTTGCAGTTCGAAGTCGATACCCTGGCTGCGAATCTCACCGGAGGCCTCATAGCAGGTAGCTTGCGGGCAGTCCGGTACGTACACCTGCACAGCGCGGTTTTCCTGGTCGATGCGGAACACTGCCAGGCTCGCATTCAGCGCGCCGTCGAAGTATTCGCCCTTGATGCCGACCTCGTAGTTCTTGCCGACGATGGGCTTGAGCGGAGTACCGGAGGTGCCCTTGGAACTCTGCGGGGTGAAGATGTCGCTGTAGCTGACGTAGACCGAGTGATGCTGGTCCAGGTCGTAGATCAGGCCGGCGTAGCGGGTGACGTTGCGGGTGACCTTGTAGTCGCCGTCGCCATCGCGGTTGTCGTAGTCGTACCAGTCCAGGCGGCCGCCGAGGATCAGCTTCAACGGGTCGGCCAGGCTCAGGCGGGTGGTCATGTACAGACCGTCCTGGGTGGTCACTTCGCGGCTGTTGTCGGTGTGCACGAAGTCCGGTTTGCCGGCATTGATCGGCCAGTTGGTGTCGTACGGGGAGTAGTTGTGGGTGGTCATGTCGTAGATGCGTTTGCTGGCGCCCACGACCAATTCATGGCTGCGCCCGAGCGCTTCGAACGGACCACTGAGAAACGCATCCACGCCGGCCTGGTTTTCATCGTGGCCGGATTGGTAGACGGTACGGGCCAGGGTGTTGTTGACCCAGCGCGACTGGTAAGACCCGGTGAATATTGCATTCTGTTCGGCGTAGTTGGCGTTGAACTGCAGCTTCCAGTCATTGGCCAACTGCTGGCGGACTTCGGCGAACAGGGTGTTGATCTCCTGGTCCTTGTTCTCCCAGTCAGTCCCGGGGTTGTAGGAGCGCGGCAGGTCCAGATGATGACCATCCAGGCCGATCATCGAAGAGCCCCAGAAGTAGTTGGTCTTGTCCTTCTGATTGGAGAAACCTAAGGTCAGGGTGGTGTCTTCTCCAAGGTCTGCTTCGGTGACCGCGTAGAACAGGCCGTGCTGTTCATCGACATCATCGACGAAGCTGTTGGTGTCGCGGTAGGACGTCACGACCCGGCCGCGCAAGGTGCCGTTGTCGTTGAGCGGGCTGGAGGCGTCGACTTCGCCGCGGTAGTTGTCCCAGGTGCCGGCGGCGCCGGTGAGGGTGACTTGCTGCTCGGCCAGTGGCCGCTTGCGGACCATGTTGATGGCTGCCGAAGGGTTGCCGGCACCGGTCACCAGGCCGGTGGCCCCGCGTACCACCTCGACCCGATCGAACATCGCCAGGTTCGGCTGGGCGCCGACCACCGCGCCTTGATAGCCGCTCGGGATGCCGTCATACATCAGGTTGTCGATGTCAAAACCGCGTGCCGAATAGGACTGCCGGCCGGGGCCACCGGAGTAATCGAGGAACAATCCAGGGGTCGCATTGACCACATCGTTGATGCTGGTCATGGCCTGGTCGTCCATGCGCTGGCGGGTAATCACAGTGACGGCCTGGGGCGTTTCACGCATGGTCAGCGGCAGTTTGGTTGCAGTGGACATGGCGCCGGTGGTGTAGGAACTCGTGCCTTCGGTCGTGCTACCCAGTTGGGTGCTGGTAATTTCGGTAGCGCCCAGTTCCAGGGTGGTCGGCCTGGAGGTTTCTGGTATAGCGCTGCTGTCATCGGCAAAGGCTGGCGCCAGGGTAGCCATGCAGATGGCCATGGCCAGCAGATTTCGGGGCGCATTCAAATAACGCAGCGGGGTAACGCGCGGCATAAGGTAGGTTCCTGGTTGTTAATGATATAAATAGGGCTATTGAGAATCATTAACAAACATTCTCTCAGGTATTGCAGCGGCGAAGAAGCCTGCCATGAAAAAAATCTATGGGAGAGCTACAGCGTGGGGCAGGTCGCGGTACTCAGTTGTTGGCCGGCGTGTCCTGGTCGAGCAGGACCGCACCGCTGCCCAGTTGGCCCAGGCGATCACCGGGATTGCGCAGCGGGCAGTCGTCGATCGACAGGCAGCCGCAGCCGATACAGCCGTCGAGTTGATCGCGCAGTTGGGTGAGGCTGTGAATCCGCTCGCTGAGCATGTCGCGCCAGATCGTCGACAGGTGTTGCCAGTCGTGCGCGGTCAAGGCGCGCCCGGTCGGTAGTTGGTCGAGCGTCGCCTTGATGGTCGCAAGGGGGATGCCTGCGCGCTGGGCGATCTTGATAATGGCTACCCGGCGCAGCACTTCGCGCGCATAACGCCGCTGGTTGCCGGCACTGCGCTCGGCGTGGATCAAGCCCTTGGCCTCGTAGAAGTGCACGGTGGCAACCGTCACACCGCAGCGCCGGGACACTTCCCCTACCGATAGAGGCACGCGAACATCGATCGACATGGCAGCTTTCTCTTGACCTCATCTATGGATGAGGTTTTATAAGGAGGTCGGCTTGCCGTTGCAAGCGCCCATTCGCGGTGGCGAGTGGGATCACTGACTGGAGCTGACATGGACACGTGTGAAGGACCCACTGACGATCATCTGCAATCTGTGGCACCGGCAGGCACCGGCTGGGCCGACCTGCTATCGGGGGCCAATGGCGTGCGCTCGCTGGCACTCGCCGGTGGCGTGGTGCTCCATGCGATCAATGTCTATATCGCTACTACCATCCTGCCCTCGGTGGTCAAGGACATCGGCGGCCTGGACTACTACGCGTGGAACACCACGCTCTTCGTCGCGGCTTCGATCCTCGGCTCGGCGCTGTCGGCGCGCTGGCTGACTGGCATGGGACCTCGTGGCGCGTACATTGGTGCGACTCTGGTGTTTGCCTGTGGTGCGCTGATCTGCGCATTCGCCCCGTCAATGGCCGTGATGCTCACGGGCCGGCTTGTCCAGGGGCTGGGCGGCGGGTTGTTGTTCGCCTTGTCCTACGCGATGATCCGGCTGGTTTTCGCTCAAGCCTTATGGCCGCGGGCGATGGCCCTGGTCTCCGGCATGTGGGGGGTGGCCACCCTGGTCGGTCCCGCCGTCGGGGGGATCTTTGCGCAACTGGGCGTGTGGCGGGCGGCGTTCTGGTCGTTGATCCCGGTCGCCATTCTGTTCGCCCTGCTGGCGGCACGCATACTGCCCAAACGCAGCGCGGACCAACCGTCGCGCGTGCCATTGCCGTTGGTCCAACTGGTGCTGCTGACAGCGGCGGTACTCTGCGTGTCGGCGGGCAGCGTTGGGTCGATGCTGTCGTGGAATATCCTCGGTCTTGGCGCAGCCGCGATCCTGACAGCCCTATTGATCTGGAGCGAAAGTCGCGCCCGCCAGCGATTGCTTCCGGCCGGTGCATTTTCCATGACCTCGGCGCTCGGTGTGCTCTACGCAACGATGTCGTTGCTTGCGGTCGCGGTCACCAGTGGCGAGATCTTCGTGCCGTTGTTCCTCCAGGTCCTCCATCAGCAGTCGCCGCTGATGGCCGGTTACCTCGCGGCGCTCATGGCGGCGGGTTGGACGCTGGGATCGATTGGCAGTTCAGGCGCGAGCGCCAGGGCAGTGGGCCGGGTGATCCTCGCCGGTCCACTGCTCGGATTCACCGGCATGGCGGCGCTGGCCGTTCTGCTGCGCAGCGAAAGTGGCGGCGACTGGCAGGCACTCCTGCCAATCTGCCTGGCGCTGGTGATCATCGGCTTGGGCGTCGGCCTGGCCTGGCCCCATCTACTGACCCGGATATTCCAGGTGGCACCGGCGGGAGAGCAAGACCTGGCATCGGCGTCTATCACCACCGTGCAATTGTTCGCGACCGCGCTCGGTGCGGCGCTGGCGGGAATGGTGGCGAACCTCGCCGGCCTGACTGATCCCGGAGGTGTCGCTGGTACGGCGAATGCCGCAAGCTGGCTGTTTGGCGTGTTCGCTCTCGCACCGCTGCTGGGCATCCTGACGGCCCGGCGGGTGGCGCGGGGGATCGGCGCGAACTCGTAGCGCAGGTGCAGGACATCTCGTTGCCGACCGGTGTTTTTTCTGGTCCTCGGCCAGTCCAGCCTGTAGAAATGCCGAACTATCGTTGTACAAAGGAGCAATCCATGACATCCGGGCAATGCCTGTGCGGGGCGGTACGTTTTTCCCTGGAAGTTGAACCGCGCTATTTCTATCGCTGCCATTGCACCCTGTGCCGCAAGCAAACCGGGGTCGGCCATAACCTCGCGACGCTGGTCAAGGCGGCTGATTTTCGCTGGGTCGCAGGGCAGGAGCAGATCAGCAGTTGGCAAAAACCCAGCGGCTACCGCAACGACTTTTGCTCGTCATGTGGTTCCACGGTGCCGAATCCTCTGCGCCAGACCCCGTACTTCTGGATTCCTCTGGGGCTGCTGGAGGCTGAGCTGAACATCGCGTGCATCGGCGATTTTTGCACCGATGACGCCATGCCCTGGGACCAGCACCGCTCGCCGAACAATCACCGTGCGGCCCCGGAATCACTCGGGTTTATCCTGCAGGCCCTGCAGGTCGACGCTGATTGATTGCGGCGTTGCCGGCAAGCTGTCGACAAAGGCGCGGATCTGCCGCGAACTGCGCAAGTGCAGGGTAGGGATGTGGGGCCCGATGGCCTGGCGCACCATCTCGATGCCTGGACGGTAGCCACGGTCGAAGTTCCACACGAAGTTCAGGAAGGTCAGGAACGCCCGGTCGATCTTCTCGCTGCAGCCTGCGGGAAGGTCGGGGCGAGGGCGGTTCATGACGCTGCGCCGGATCACTCGGGTGAAGCAGGTGAGCCGCGGTGTATCGAGCCAGATAATCAGGTCGGCACCGGGCAGGCGCAGGTCGAAGGTGCGCCGGGCATAGTTGCCTTCACAGACCCAGGCCTTTGGCGCAATCGCGGCCTTGACCCGGGCGCGGAATTGCTCGGCGTCTGGCTCGACCCAGCCAGGCTCCCAGAACAGCCTGTCCAAATGCACCACGGGCAGGCCAAGGCGGCTGCCGAGGACGCGGGCCAGGGTAGATTTGCCGCTACCGGCGTTGCCGAGAATTACAATCCGTTGCATGAGCGCACTGCCTGTCGCGAAAAAAGCCGGCGATTGTGCCTAATGCCGATCAGTTAAGCGACAACAGGAACCTGTAGCAGCTGCCGAAGGCTGCGTTGGGTGGCGCAGCGACCCCTGCAATACCAAGTCAAACGAACGTCCTGTGGACCTTGACGCAGCCTGAGTGGTACGGGCTTGAGCTTGCAGGTATCTTGCGCTCCATCAGGAATGGTTCAGCAGAACCCCCAACCAAGGAAGACCATGAACAACAGTACGGTGCGCTTTGCACCTTGGGTCGGCTCGCACTATGAGCGAGGATGTGGCGGGTTACGCATTCTCCTGGTGTGCGAGTCTCACTATGGCGCCAAGCAGCACGAGCGCCCCACCGTTACACCCGAAATCATCAAGGCACTTGCCCTAGGCCAGAGGCACCCTAAAGCCACCGGTAAACTTCGGCGCCATCCCCATTTCACGAAAATCATGACGGCGGTGCAGAACGTCAGGCAGGCCTTCACCGGCGCGCAAAAAGCAGACTTCTGGAGCAGTGTTGCCTATTACAACTTTCTGCAGGAGTTCCTGCCAGACAGTCGAGTTCCGCCGCCGCAAGGCGCTTGGCAGCGGGGTGAGCGAGCATTCAGCGAAGTCTTGGCGGTGTTGGCACCGGATCTGATTGTCTGCTTCAGCGTACGTAACGGTAAGTTGATTCGCTCGCTTGCCGGTGATGTGCCGGTGGCCGTGGTGAACCATCCCTCTTCGCGGTTTACCTATGCCAAAGTCAATCCAGTAATCGCTGAGCAAAAAGACAAAGCCTTGGTGCGCAAGACCCAAGGCCCCGCGTTCGTTGCCACTGCGGCCTTCGACCGCTGGAGCGAGGCCACCGCTTGTGCCTTGCCGACCCCCGGCCAACATCTTTGCGCGCAGGACAAAGCCGCACTCATTGCGCAGCGCAGGGAAGCAATGGCAGCACTTGATCAATCTTCAATGGCCTGGACCCAATGACAACCAACATCGCTAAACATACGCAAGCAGAGCAGAAACAGAGAGCCATCAAACGACTTGCACAAATATTCCGCGATCATTGGGAAGAGGGCAGGGTTGGTAGTACGCGGATTTTTGAGCACGTCGTTCCTGATGCGTGGCTGATATGCGCAAGGTCATCCAGCGGCGGCAGGTATAGAGAACACATCGTGCCCTGTGTCCTGATCCGCGACCAAAGCATGAAGATGTATCAGGCCGGCGAGTTGGTCGAAGCTGTGGCAAAGATGATTGAGCGCCATCTGGCGATTGTTCTGATCTCGGAAGAAGAAAAAAACCGAATGGATAAACAGCGTGGCTGGAAAACCACCATGCCTGAAGGTTGGGAGTTCGGCTCGGGAGATCCCTTTGCGCGACTCACCTCCTGTGGCATTGAGTTCTCCTGATCAAACGCCTGGATGGCTGCGTTCACCCGCAGCCTTTTAGGCGCACTCGAGCTAATCCCGCAAAAAACCGGATGAACCGTTGGGCGCTTGCTCCCGAAGATGATTTTTATCATCAGGCGATGAAACATTCGGTAGCATACCCGCCATTCTCAAGGAGGCTGGAACCATGGACCCGAACACAATGTTGGCTTTTACCCTGGTCGCTGCGATTGCCATCGCCAGCCCGGGTCCTGCGACCTTGATGGCGATCAACAACAGCCTGACCCATGGTCAACGCAGCGCAATCTGGTCGTCGCTGGGCAATGCCAGTGGGCTGTTCTGCCTGTCGGCGGCCGCGATGCTGGGGTTGGGCGCGCTGCTTGCCAGTTCGGAATGGATGTTCAATATGGTCAAGATCGCTGGCGCCGGGTATTTGTTCTACCTGGGGGTCAAGCAGTTGCTCAACAAGACGCCATTGCTGGCTGAGGGGATTGAGCAGGGGCAGAACGTTCGCCCCAGCCCCTTTAAACTGTACCGGTCAGCGGTGGTAACCGCGCTCGCCAACCCCAAGGCGACGCTGTTCTTTACCGCGTTGTTCCCGCAGTTTATCGATCAAGGCGCAGCCCTGTTTCCACAATTCCTGATCCTGACCGGGATATTCATGGCGCTTTCGTTGCTGTCGTTGAGCCTGTATGCCGCGCTCGCCTCGCGCGCCAAGGGCATGCTGGCGCGACCTGAGTGGTCGCGCTGGGTCAGCCGCGTGGTGGGGGTAACTTTCATCGGGTTTGGTGCGGCGATTCTCGCGATGCGCCGGCAAACCGCCTGATCGTCTGGCGTTGGCACAAAGGCTCACCACACCAGCGCCCAGCTGAACCAGCCGCTGAGCAACGCGGCCGCCAACGCCACCAGCACCGTATTGAGGCAAGCGAGGGCGAAGCCGAACCTGATCAGTTCGCCTTCTTCCTTCGCCTGGGTTTTTGCCAGCCCCACGATCAGCATGACAATCGATATCGAGCCGAGTGCGGCATGCCCTGCCGAACTGTTCTGCACCGCGGCCAACAATAGGCGGGCGGATTCGGGCAGCAGGGCGATGGCCGGCATGAAGATCGCGTTGCCGCCCACGTTCGAGCCGGTCATGTAGCCCGAGAGTGCACCGAACATCGTCACCAACGGCATCGCGGCGGTGGGTGAAAGGCCGGCCAGCAGTTGCATCAATCCCGCCAGGAAGCCGGCCTTGACCATGATCTGCGACATCGCCAGGAAGAAAAAAATCGTCAGCAACGGCCGCTTCGCCCGCGCCATCAGTGCCACCGGCAGACTGCCGTCCGACCCCACCTTGTGTGGTGTGGCCCGCGCATGCAGCCACACGCCGACCAGCACCAGCAGCAGGGCTACGCCAGGGGAGGCCAGGGGTTTCCAGGTGACCTGGGCACCAGACACCAGCCATTGATCCTGCCAGGAAGTCAGGGTCAGGATCAGCTTCAAGGAGACGATGCAGACAATCAGCACCAGGTACGGCCATGCCTGACGCGGCCAGTGCACGGCAATGCGCGGACTGGCGCTGCGTCGCACGCGCCACACTCCGCCAGCCAGCACCGCCAGGGCCGTCACCAGGGCCGCGGCAACACCGGCCACTTCCGGGCCCAGCCAGCGACTGGCGCTGTACAGCGCCGCCATAAACAACAGCCAGTAAATCCCCAGCGCCGCCCATGCCCGCAACTCACGCACACCCGCCAGATACAGCGCCAATCCACTGAGCAGCAAAAACACCGGCGCGCTGGTCAGTGCCGAGGTCGATGACAGTGCCCGGGCATCCAGGTGCGCCAGCGAAGCGCCTATCACCGAGGCCAGGCCGAGCGTGCCCCACGGCATGATCGCCATGCCCACCAGCGCAATGCGCAGCGCGACCCGGCGCTCGAAGAGGCTCAGCAGCAAGGGCACCGTGGCGATCAAGGACACGCCGAACCCGGTCATGGCTTCCAGTAGCGGCGCCAGGCCGAGCACGATGAACACCACCTGATCGCCGCTGCCCAGGCCCAATGAGCGCACCCATTGGCTCAGCGCCAGGTTGACTCCCAGGCGTTCGATCACGATCACGAAGGCCAGGCCCGGTACAATCACGAAGGCGGTACTGGCAAACAGCACCGCCGTGTCCTTGAGGGCGGCCACCATGCTGCCCAGGTGCCAGGCATCGGCTGCACCGGCGAGCCACAGCAGCAGTACCAGCAGAGTGCCGGCGACGGCGGCCTGAACAGGTGGCCGCCGCAGCACGACGAGCATGGCGGTGACCAACAGGAACGGGGACAGATGAAACAGCGCGACCATGCCAATAATATCCTGTGTGGGTGCCCGGACAGCCGCGGGTGCGGTGTGTGGCCAAGATAATATTTCGCGGCAGTAGATAAAGGGTCGCGGTTTTCTGCTAGTTTTCGAGAAAATTTCTCGCGAGCCAGCATGATAAAAACCACTGCAACAAGCCAAGCCCTGGACAAATTCGACCGTGCGATCCTCGACCTGGTCCAGTGCGACAACACCATGGCGCTGCGCTTGATCGCCGAGCAGGTCAACCTCTCGACCGCCGCCGTCCAGCGACGCCTCAAGCGCATGGAGGAGGGTGGCGTGATCACCGGCAACGTCGCCATCGTCGACCCAACCGCCGTTGGCCGACCGATTACCATCATTGTCGAAGTGATGGCCGAGCGCACCAGCCTGGAGGCACTGGAAGCCATGAAGGCCCACTTCGCAGTGCCCGAGGTGCAGCAGTGCTACTACGTCACCGGGGAAGTGGACTTTGTCCTGGTGCTGACCGTCGCCAGCATGCAGGAGTACCAGGCCCTGGCAAGGCGCCTGTTTGCGCAGAACACCAACGTCACCTGGTTCAAGACGATTGTGGCGCTGGATCGGGTGAAGGTTGGGCTGGATGTGCCGAGTGGGGGTGGGTAATGGGTGGTTTGGTTTCTGGCGGCCTGTTGCTCATTGCGCTGGGCTGCTATCGGCCAGAAACCGAGGTTCTCTGTTCTAGAGCCAACGTCTGACCTGGCTGCAGTATTGCGTGAACTCACTCCCGAAAAGCCTGGCAAGGGCCCGCTCCTCCGGCCCGATCTGGAAGCGGTTCATGTACATCACGAAGCCCAGCACGCCGAGGAGCGCAGGCGGCCAGGCGAGAAAGATTGACCAGGCTATCAGGACTGTGGCGAAGCCTAAGTACATCGGGTTGCGTGTGTATCTGTAGACGCCCGAGCTGACCAGGGCCGAAGCGGTTTCCGGCTTCAGCGGGTTGACCGTGGTGCGGGCACGGCGAAAGGACAGTACGCCGGCTAGACAAATGGCTACGCCTGCCAGCGCCACCACCAGCGCCAGGGCAATGCGCCACTCGATAGTCAGCTCCAGGGTGCCCGGTGAGTGTCGAGCTGCGAACCACATCAACAGACCGAACAGGGCAGCAACCAGCGGCGGAGGGATGCGGTTGTCCATGAGCAATTCCTATTTGAGACGAACTGGCTACTAGCGTGAGGGTTATAGCCGCTATAGGGTCAAGCCCCTTGAGCACGATGGAGACTGCGGGGCGTACTGCACGTTGCCTCAGAAGAGCATCCACTACGCTCGTAAAAACCGATCGGGCCGGCATGGGCCAAGGGCACTGGACGCTTTGTCGTCGATGATCTCCTCGCTGGCAAGACGTCCCACTATCGCCGCCAAAGTAACTCCGGGGTGCATTGCACACACATAGACGCCGCTGACTTTTGGTAGATAACCGATGATGGGGATGCCATCGGCGGGCATGGGCCTGAGCCCGACACAAGCCCATTGCGGCTCTATGGAAACAACTCCATGGAGTTCGTTGCGGATGGTCTTGGCAGTGCGGAGCGCTATCGCTGCTGGCTGATTCTCCATGGTGTTGTCCAGGTAATCTTCTGCCGCCAGCAACGCACCATCCGAACTTTGCCTCACTTCCATTTCAGGGCTGGAGATGAGGGTGTGCACGAGGTCGGGTTGGACCTTGTAACGGATGAAAATGGCAGGCGAGGCCTCTATTGGAAGGGGCACTTCAAGCCTATCTGTCAGCTTCGTGATACCTGTCCCAGCGGCCAATACCACAACATCGGCATCGATGATGCCCTGTGTTGTTTCGACTCCGGTTACCTTTGCACGCTGGGTTACGAAACCAAGAACTCGCGTCTGAGTGAGAATCTTCGCCCCAAACGCCTTGGCACCGGCGATCAACGCATGGGTAGCTGCCACTGCATCCAGCGCCCCTTCTTCAGCCGCATACAAAGCAGACTGAGGGGGACTTTTTAGATTGGGTTCAAGGTCGAGAATCTGCGATCGAGACACCTGGTTAGCTGAAGCCGGCAGCGCTCCACTCGGCATCGCGCTATAAGACAAAGCGCCTGTCCACCGTATCTCGAGATCCGGCAGCTGCGTTTCGAGGCGGCGGTACTCCTTGATTGCAGCACCGCGCAGTTGCGCAATGGGGTCAGGTTCACCGTGTGAGGTGTTGATCCATGCGAATGAACTTCCCGTCACTCCCGACGCTATACCCTCAGCCTCGACCACGGTGACATTCGCGCCTTTACTCGCGAGGTGGTACGCCAGTGATGCGCCCACGATACCTGCACCAACGACTACGACTCTTTTGCCCTGAGCATTGCCCATATCAACCTCCATTCTGTCGACGCGCCGATGGTACGCCAGCTGGATGAATTCATGACATGCATAAATGGGGACGGATTTATTTTATCGTCCAGTGCGAAAGAGGGAAAAATAGATCCGTCCCCGTTCGAGTTACCATTCGAGTTCCGGGCTCACGGGAAGTTAAAGAGTCCGAGTGGAGCAGCGATCATGAAATACGACGAAAGCTTGATTGAAGAAGCCGTTCTCGCCCTGTTGGTAACCTTCAGTGCGGATAACGGAAATACTTGGAAAGGGTACGATTTCGAGATCACGAACCGATTGCAAGAGCATGGATTCATCCGTGATCCGGTAAACAAGAGCAAATCCATCTGGTTGACGCCGGAAGGGATGGAACGAGGCCGCCAAATAGCCGATCGGCTCTTTGGGGTGAGAACTCAAGCGGAGCATGCCTCCAGCTCGGGTACCTGATTCCATATCCAAGGCATGCAGTAGGTGGGGTTTATGGAACGCAGGCCTTCGCCAAGGTCCGCTTGCGCCCCACATGCACCCGGCCTCGCCAATAGATTGCGTGGGTGCAGGCGTTGCGCAATCGGACACCGAAGTGTTTGTGCACCTGGCGAAGGCTGCCTCGTTGCCCTACGGGATCACCAGTCGTAGGTCAATTCCACCGACGCCACTCGCTCCTGACCGTAGTAGCAGCCGAACGAATAGTTACAGTCCGAGACGTACTCTCGGTCGAAGACGTTCTGCACGTTGAGGCTGGTGCGCACGCCGCGCAGGCCGGCGTCTAGCTTGCCCAGGTCATAGCTGACCGTGGTGTCGTAGACCACGAAGGCCGGCACGTCGAAGGAGTTGGCCGAGTCACCCGGCTTGCGTCCGGTGTAACGGGCGCCAGCACCGAAGGTCAAGCCATCGATGGTCGCCTGGGTGAAATGATAATCCACCCACAGCGAGGCCGAGACCGGTGCCGTGGCTTCGCTGCGGTTGCCCTGATCGCCATAGGTGCTTTTGGTGTAGAAGGAGTCGATGTAGGTGGCCGCGGCCATGACGTCGACATTATCGAGACTGGACTTGGCTTCCAGTTCGATGCCACGAGAGCGCACTTCGCCATTCTGCGCCGAGTATTGCGGGTACTCGGTGTCGCCCGTCAGCACGTTTTTCTGTTTGACCTGGAACACCGAGGCAGTGATCAGCGTCTTGTCGTACGGCTGATATTTCACCCCCACTTCGTACTGCTCGCCTTCGGTTGGATCAAAGGCTTTGCCACCGCGCTCGGGTGCGGCAGTGCCCAGGGTTGGCAGGAAGGACTCGGAATAACTGACATAGGGCGCCAGGCCGAAATCGGTGACGTAGGTCAGGCCCACTCGCCCCGTGAACTGGTTGTCCCGTTGTGACGTGACGGTATGGGCCAGCAGGTCCTTGTTGTCGATTTCCGCCCAGTCCTGGCGGCCGCCGATGGTGAGGATCCACTTGTCCAGCCTGATCTGGTCCTGCAGGTACGCACCCGTCTGGCGAATGGTGTTGTCCCACTTGGTATCGAGCACCGGGGTTACGCTTGCGGTGTCGTAGTTGTTCTTGCCGTAAAGGTCGACCGGCAACACGTTGTAGGCGTTGTAGCCGTCGTACTTGCGGCTGAAGTGACGATAGTCGACCCCGGCCAGTGTGGTGTGCTCCAGGGCGCCGGTGTTGAATTTGTATTCCAGGTTGTTATCGACGGTGTAGGCGATGTTGTGCTGGCGCCAGTCCAGCTTGACGCGATTGGCCTGGGTCTGATCAACCACACCGGCATCATCGGTGACGAAGCTGCGCAGGTAGAAGCCTTTATACTGGTCACGTACGTCGGTGTAGCGCGCAGTGGACCGGTACGTCAGGTCTTCGCTGAGGTTGTGGCTGAAGTCATAGCCCAAAATGTATTGGTCGCGCTTGTAGTCGTTGTAGCGCGAATCCCCGGAGAAAAAATCCCGTTTGATTTTCTGGCCAGTCGGACCGCGATCCAGGGAGCCAACCCGCGGCAGCGCCTGATAATCGGCCAGGCCATCGTCGCGCTGGATTTGCGCCAGCAGGGTCAACGACGTGTCGTCAGTGGGCGTCCAGGTCAGGCTGGGCGCCAGCAGCATGCGTTCGGTATTGGTGTGCGCGACCTGCTCATTGCCTTTCTTCGCCAGGCCCACCACGCGATAGGTGAATGCCTTCTGGTCGTCGAGCGGGCCGCTGGTGTCGAATGCACCATTGACCCGGTTGTAACTGCCCGCGCCGAGCTTGACCTGGCTGCGCTGTTCGCTGGTGGGGCGCTTGGACACCAGGTTGATAAGGCCGCCCGGCTGGTTCTGCCCGAACAGCACGGAGGAGGGGCCCTTGAGCACCTCAATGCGCTCCAGGGTGTAGGGGTCGATTTGCGGAGCCCCGCCCAGGCTGCCGGCATAAGGCACGTAGGCGCCATCGAAGTACAACGGGGTCGGGGCAAAACCTCGGCTGGTGATCTCGTCGGCGATAACATTGCGGTCGGTGAAACCGCCGGTGCTCAAGCCCGGCGTATAGCGCAGGGCCTGGGTCAGGTTGCGTGCGCCCTGCACGGCGACCTGATCGGCCGTCACCACGTTGATCGCCTGGGGGATTTCCAGGATCGGCGTATCGGTCTTGGTCGCGGTGGCGCTGCGGGTGGCGACATAACCGTCGACCGGTCCATAGGCCGACTCGATGGCCTGGCCGGAAATAGTGGTTGCACCTAACTGCAGCGCAGCGCCCGGCACCCTTGGCAGCAGCGAGTAGCTGCCGCTCGGCAGGAGAACCGCTTGCAAGCTGCTACCGGCCAGCAGCTTCTGCAGGCCGGCATCGGTGGTGTAGCGGCCGCGCAGCCCGGCGGTCTTCTGCCCGCTGGCGTGGGCCGGATCGAACGAGACCGTCACGCCAGCAGTCGCGGCGAACTGGGTGAGTGCCGAACCCAGGGCTCCGGCCGGAATATCAAAGCTGGTTTCAATGTTGGTCTGTGCCCAGGCAGGCTGTGCAATCAGTACCGTACCCAGTGGCAAGGCGAGCGCCATTCCCAGCAGCGCGATATGCACCGCGCGGTTCAGGGGTTTGACGGCAGACTTGCTGAGGACTTTGCGCGGCTGGGGGGTGCGGGGGATCATGCGGTTTCCTTTCGCCCGATGGCAGTAAATGGCGGCGTCTATTTGCGCCTCTATCTACAAAGTCGAACGAGAATCAAAATCAACAACCCCCTTCGATAAATTTTCTGCAAAAACCCTCAAATGGCTTCGACGCGCGTCCAATAACGGCTGAAACGCCGCAGCCGCACGGGCAGGGTCGAGGTCAGGTTATCGAGGATGGCGTCGCTGCTACCGAGGTGAAATGCGCCGGAAATCCGCAGGTCGGCGACCGCTGGAGCGCAGCCCAGATGACCTGGACGGTAACGCTGCAATTCGATGATGAAATCTTCCAGGCGCCAGTCATCGATCACCAGCATGTCGCGGGTCCAGGCGTCGACCTGGGGACTGGAGCGCTGCGCCGTGCCGGTATCATTGCTGTCGAAGTCGAGCTGCTGCCCGGCATCCACTCGCACGGCCGGACCGAGATTATTTGCGCTGCGCACCTCGACCGCATGTTCCTGCACGCTGACCCGCGTGCGCTGCGCGTCGTAGCGCACCACGAAGCGGGTACCCAGGGCGCGAATGCTGCCCGATGGGGTATGCACGATAAAGGGCCGTGCCTGTTGGTCTGGCGCAGTCTCGATCTGGATCTCACCGCTGAGCAGGTGGATTTCGCGCAAGCTCGCGCTGTAGCGAATGTCCACTGCGGTCGCGGTATTGAGTCGCACCAGGCTGCCGTCATCCAGGCGCACCCGACGCCGTTCGCCGGTGGCGGTCCGCTGGTCGGCCATCAGGGTTGGCAAGGGTGTTGTGTTCCAGGCCAGCGAACCAGCCCCGCCGGCCGCCAAGACAATCGACAGGACCTTGAGCACGTCACGGCGTTTGGCCCGGGCACTGGTCAGTGTCGGCCGGGCGATACCTGGTGCGACCTGGCCAAGTTTGTCTTGCAGGCGGTTCAGGCGCTCCCATGCCTGGACATGGCGAGGGTCACACTCCAGCCAGCGTCGGTGTGCTTCTCGGATGGCGGCGTCGGGCACTTCTGTACGCAAGTCGACGTACCAGCGCGCTGCGGCTTCGAGTGTCGCGTGATCCAAGGCGAGCGGGCGCACTTCAGTCGTCTGCCAACAGCAGGCAATGCGTGAGGGCGCGCACCGCGTGTTTCTTGACCGTGTTCACCGAGACGTTCAGGCGTCGGCCGATCTCCACGTAGCTCAGCCCGTCGAGCTGTGCCAACAGGAAAATCTCACGGGTGCGCCCACCCAGGCCATCGAGCAGGCGGTCGATTTCCATCAGGGTTTCGATGATCAGGGTGCGGGTTTCAGGCGAGATGTCGATCGGTTCGGGGCTGAGCGCGAGGGTCTCCAGGTACGCCTGTTCCAGGGACCGACGGCGAAACATATCGATCATCAAGCTGCGCGCAATGGTGCTCAAGTAGGCGCGAGGCTCACGCAATTCAGGCGCCTTGCGTTGCGTCAGTACCCGGATGAACGTGTCCTGGGCCAGGTCCGCCGCGTTGTCGACACAGCCAAGCCGCTGGCGTAACCAGCCACAGAGCCACTGATGGTGATTCTCGTAGAGCGTCTGCACGGCATGTTGTTGAGAGTGGTCGACAGAGGACATGGGGGTGGCCCGGAACGAAGATATTTGATAATGACTCTCATTTTCTTCTAAGGTTTGCTGACTTGGCAATACCCTGACGCAATGAGTGCCTGTCGCAGCCAAATCCCACCTTTATCCGGATACTCCGCGGCCGTTGACTTTTTTCGTCGTCAAGGACAGTCGTAAGCATAGGTATTCGTTAGTTTTTTTTGATTTCGTGGTTGACGCCACGGTGGTAAAAAACGTTTAATTGCGCCGCGGCCCAGATAGCTCAGTCGGTAGAGCAGGGGATTGAAAATCCCCGTGTCGGCGGTTCGATTCCGTCTCTGGGCACCACCTTTTGTTTTCAGGTGCTTGCAATACCACCTGAAACAACCAAAAAACCCGCCTAGTGCGGGTTTTTTGTTGTCTGCGGTTTCCTACCGTAGCCTTGCAAGCCACTGAATTATGGCCGGCATTAGCCATGTTCAGGCTGTGGGCGTGTTCAACGTATTGAAGCGTTTGAGAATATTTTCGTACATCTTTGTGCGTCGGTGATGCTGACCATAACCACCGCCGGCAGCGACCGTTCCCGCCTGGATGTGGTCCAGATACTTGAAGATTTTTCGCGGTGAAAGAAACACAACCTTGTAGCCGATATCGATCAGCCCGTCCTGCAATGCATAGCCAGGTACTCGCTCATCGAGCTGAAAATGCAAGCCGTGCTGCTTGATGATTTTGCTGTTCCAAAGCGTACAAAAGCTCTTCAGGTGGGTTTCCCTGTAAGGTTTCGGATCTCTGGAGCGCAAACCTAGCGACAGCTTCAGGCGCCTGAAATGATGTTTCGCCAGGCGCGAAGTGAATCGCCAAAGTGTCCTGGGCACTCCTCGATCGAGTTGCTCAGTACAACCGACGGCGACGACTGTCGGATTTTGACGACAGTGCTCCAGCATCATCGTAAATACCTGTGGATCGAAAACGAATGTATCTGTGTGCAGCAGAAACACGTAATCGGTATCAACCTTTTCCAGTGCCATATCCAGGGCGTTGCCATGGGCAATGTGGCCTGGCTCAGGGGTGAGCGACGTGCGTTCAATCAAGTTGATCCAATCGAGTGAGCGCAAATACTCAGTGCTGGTATCCGCAGATCCGTTATCGACAACCCATACCGGGATCCCGGCTTTTTGTGCATGTGCAGATAAAAGATCCAGGCAGACCTTGGTCAAATCCAGGGTCTTGTAATTCACCAGAACGATACTGAAAAGGGGTTTCGACTCCGCGTTAAAGGTGCCCATGCTCGAAATGCTCAGATCCAAAAAATCAAAAGATAAGGTTCCTACCTTATTTCAAGCTTAATTTTCTCCGAGTGCGGGTTGGCCAACGCTAGCCAGCGACCTTCCTTTACCTGCTCTATTTCTGGTCTGCAGTTTCCCAGCAGCACTCAACATGTCCTGAAACTTTGGACATTCAATATGCCGCGGAGCAGGGCAGGATGCTGCACGACGAAGCTCGTCGCGTATGGCGCTAAGGCGTTCGATGGTGCGGTCCAGTTCGTCGGCCTTTTGTGCCAGGCGCTGGTGATCAATGGCGGGCTGGCCGTCGGCGTCCAGCATGGTGGCGATGTCGTCCAGGGAAAACGCCGCTGATTGCCCGAGGGCGATCAATGACAACTGCTGGAGTACATCCGCGCCAAACACGCGGCTCAAGCCACGGCGACCGATCGAGCGGATCAGGCCTTTTTCTTCGTAGTAGCGCAGGGTTGAAGCCGGCAGGCCGGAACGACGTGCCACTTCACCGATTTCCATCTCTTTCATGCTTGACCTCAAGTCGACTTGAACTTGCAGACTGCCCGGATCAAATCGCTAAAACAGACTGAAGGCAAGGGGAGATGACATGGGAGTAGGGGAGGCGCTACTGCGCATTCTGTTGGTTGGCATGGGGGCGACGTTGATCATGGACTTGTCGGCGTTTATCCAGGCGCGGTTGTTGGGCTTGGCGTCGCTGGATTACGGGCTCGTCGGGCGGTGGTTGGGGCACATGGTGCGAGGCCGGTTTTGGCACGCCTCGATTGTGACGGCGCCCCGAGTCAGGCATGAACGCCTGCTGGGCTGGGTGTTTCACTACCTCACCGGGTGTTTCTTCGCCATGTTGTTAGTCGGTGTCCAAGGGCTCTCCTGGCTCCACAACCCCACGCTGTTGCCTGCACTGGTGGCGGGCCTGGTCAGTGTGATTGCGCCGTTTTTCATCCTGCAGCCCGCATTCGGCCTGGGCATCGCCGCTTCGCGAACCGCGGCGCCGAACGTGGCGAGGCGCAGGAGTGTTATCGCGCACCTGACGTTCGGCGTCGGGCTTTTTGTGGCGGGGTGGTTGTTGCTGCTGGGGTTTCCTGCGGGGTACTAGTGCGGGGTGAGCGAGTAGTTCGTGGATCAGTGATTGATTGCGTCTGCTCAAGGATCCCGAGCCTTTCCTATGTGCGAACCTGCTCGCGAAGAATGTGAAAACGGTGCCCGGCTCATACCCACTTTAGATACAAATGTAGGTCCGGTCTGTGGCTTGCGTAGGATCGGTCTTGATCAGCCTTGGAGGGCTGGTTTTGCTATGTGGGATGGAACTAGGGTTCGG
>NZ_CATKPN010000029.1:0-125761 GCF_949767245.1 Pseudomonas sp. IT-P176 | reverse complement strand
TACGCCGCGATATCGCAAGCCAGAAACCTCACGGCGTCTGCTTGACCACCACGGTGCAGGTAATTCCCGCTGCCAGCAGCACCCCCTCCGGGACCTCGTCGATGTGGATCCGTACCGGCACCCGTTGCGCCAGGCGCACCCAGTTGAAGGTCGGGTTGACGTCGGCGATCAGTTCACGGCTCTCGGGGTTGTCGCGGTCGTAGATGCCGCGGGAAATGCTTTCCACATGGCCCTTGAGGACCTCTCCGCTCATCAACTGCATGTCGGCCTGATCGCCGACGCGCACCCGGGGCAGTTTGGTTTCTTCGAAGAAGCCGTAGACCCAGAACGAGTTCATGTCGACCACCGCCATTTTCGGCTCGCCGATGCGCGCGTAGTCGCCGCGATGCACGTTGAGGTTGGTGACATAGCCGTCCACCGCAGCCAGCACCTTGGTGCGCTTGAGGTTCAGTTGCGCTGCTTCCAGCTGCGCCTGGGCGTGCTGGTAGTCCGCCAGCGCCGAGTCGGCGATGTTGCTGGCGTCGTCACGGTTCTCGCGCGAGATCACCAGGTTGTCGAGGTCGGCGCGCCGGTGGGCGTTGACCTTGCGCATCTCCCAGGTGGCCTTGCGCGAGGCCACCAGCGACTGCGCCTGCTTGACCGCGATCAAGTAGTGCTCGGAGTCGATCTGCATCAGCAGCTCACCGCGTTTCACCAATTGGTTATCGCGCACCGGTACGTCCACCACTTCACCGCTGACGTCGGCGGCGACGTTGATGATGTCGGCACGTACCCGGCCATCGCGGGTCCAGGGGGTGTTCATGTAATGCACCCAGAGGGTCCGGCCGATCCACATCGCAAGGGCCAGCACCAACAGGGTAGCGAGCAGGCTGAAAAGCTTTTTCATCGAAGCGGTCTCACTGGTAGACAGTCAGCGCCAGGGCGCCGAACAAACAAATGAACAGGCTCAGGCGCAACAGCGCCGGGTGCCAGAAAAAACGGTACAGGTCGAACCCGGACAAGAACCGATCCAGCGCCCAGGCCAGTGCCGCGGCGATGAAAAACATCAGGGTCATGGTCGGCATGTAGACGCCATGGAAAGCGATTTCACGAGGCATGGTCAGGTCCTTGCAGGGCGGCCAGCGGCGATTGCGGGTCGAGCAGCGAAGTGCGGATGAAATGCAGGTAGCTCTTCACCCGGCGCAGCGGCGAGGTGTCGAAGTGCGGGGCGAAGGGTTCGTCGGCGGCCTGGACTCGGCTGATGGCATGATCGACGGCTACCAGTGCGCGCTCCAGGTTGCTCTGCCCCGGTTGCAGGAATAGCCGCACCAAGGCGCGGCCCATGACCCGGATCGCCTGCCGCCAGGGTTGCGATTCGGCATAGGCCGGATGCACCGGCAGGATCGCCTGCTCCTTGCGCAACTCGATGATCGCGTGGCCGACTTCCAGCACCACGAACATCCAGCGCAGCAGATCCCGTTGCACCTGGGGCTGCCCGACCGCCAGGCCATAGGCCTGGTGCAGCAAATCGCGGGTGCTGCTTTCGAAACTCGATGCCAGGCCCTTGAGCTTGCCGCTGATGGCATACACCACCTGCCCGCGCAGGTCCTGCTCCAGGCGGCGCCACAACCAGCGGCTGTTGGGCGGCAGAATGATTGCCCCGGCTGCCGCGCACACCAGCATGCCCATGACCATGGCGATGTAGTCGTTGATGAAGGTGTAGGGGTTGTAGATCGTCAGGTTGTCCGGCACCGAACCGGTGCTGAAGAAGATCAGCAAGCCCAGGCCAACCCCGGCATATTGCGGCCGTGACGAGAGGAACGAGCCGAGCACGATCACCGGCGCCAGCATCACGCACAGCAGCGGGAAACCATCGATCCAGGGGAAGATGAAAAACATCTCGACGAAGCCGATCAACGCGCCCAGCAATGTGCCGCAGGCCATCTGGAAGGCCATGCGCTTGGGGTTCGGCGTGGCGGCAGAAAGGCCCACCGTGGCCGCCGCGATCAAGGTCATGGTGGCACCGCTCGGCCAGGCCGTGGCGACCCAGTAGCTGCCCAGCACCAACAGGATGAACGCGGCCCGAATCCCCGAGGCGGCCGAGGCCAGCCAGTTGGTTTTCGGGGTGTAGGGCTCATCCCACTGCTCGCGTTCGTGGCTGTGCTCGGCCAGCGAGGCGTGGGTCTGGGCATAGCTGTGCAGCTCGTCGACAAACCGATAGAGCAGCTCATAGGCGGTATGAAAATCCAGTTGATCGGCGTCGCTTGGCGCGCTCTCCTGGAAGCTCGCGCGCAGGCTACGCACTCGCGCCCTCAGCCCATCCTTGTAGTCAGCCAGTTGCTTCGCCAGGCGCGCCGCATCGGCATGGGTCAGGGCCCGGCCAGAAAAGCCGTCGAGCAATTCGGCAAGGTCCTGCAAGCCTGGCTTGATCGCCGCGATCACCTGGTCGGCGCCGCTGCCACGCAGGCGCTCAAGCAACTGGTGCAAGGCATTGAAACGGGTGGTGATGCCCATGAACTCGCTGTTCAGACGACTGAGCCGACCGTTGCGCCGCCGCATGTGCGGGTCCTCGAACACCGTGACGCTGCGCAGCCCTTCCAGGCCCACGGCTTCGGCGATGAAACCGACGTTGCGCCGTTCAAAGCTGTCGGCCTGACTGCGCCCGCGCAGGCCGTCGGTGACGAACAGGGCGAACACCCCGAAGCGTTGGTACAAGGCATTGCGCATCGCAGCGCTGGCGGTTTGCGGCAGGATCGCGGCGCTGACCAAAGTCGCGCAAAGGATCCCCAGGGAGATTTCCAGTACCCGCCATACCGCCGCCATGAACGCCCCTTCCGGGTGCGCCAGGGCCGGCAGGCCGACCATCGCGGCGGTATAGCCGGCGAGCACAAAACCGTAGGCGCGGAAGTTGCGATAACGCGCCGCACCCGCCGAACAGATCCCGACCCAGATCGCCAGGGCGCCAAGGAACAGCTCGGTGTTCTGCGCGAACAAGGCGATCAACCCGACCATTACCGCCGAGCCCGCCAGGGTCCCGAGGAAGCGGTAAAAACTCTTGGCAAACACTTGGCCGCTCTGCGGTTGCATGACAATGAACACCGTGATCATCGCCGTACGCGGTTGCGGCAACTCCAGGCGCATGGCCAGCCACAGGGTCAAGAATGCGGCTATCAGCACCTTGAAGATGTAGACCCAGGTCACGCCGTCGCTGCGTGCCCAGTCGAAAAAACCACGGCGCCAGTCAAGGGCGTACAGCCAGCGCAGTGGTGCAGGCAAGGGAGTCATGGTGTCCTGTCAGTGGTCGAGGGCAGAAAGAATGGCTGGGGTGGGCGGCGCCTGCAGTTGGCCCTCGGCGGGCGCATCGGCGCCGGTTCCGAGGCCACCACCCAGGGCTGTGACCAGTTCGGCGTGGGCACTCAAGCGTGCGGCCTGGACCTGCTGCTGCACCTGTTGCTGGCGCAACAGCAGGGTTTGCGCATTGAGCACATTGAGGTAGTCGGTCAGGCCGCGCTGGTAGGCGATCATCGCGATGTCATAGGTTTTCTGCGCGGCAGCCACCGACTCGGCGGCGAAATCTCGCTGCTTGTCCATCGACTCACGGCGGATCAACTGATCGGAGATGCCCTTGAGGGCATTGACCAGGGTCTGGTTGTACTTGGCCACGGCCAGGTCATAACCGCCCGCGGCCTCACCCAGTTCCGCACGCAGGCGCCCACCGTCGAAGATCGGCAGGGAGATCGCCGGGCCCACGCTGTAGTTGAGTTTCTTGCCGGTCAGGAACTCCAGCGCCCCACCGCCGGTGGCCATGTAGCCGAGGCTGCCGACCAGGTCGACATTGGGGTAGAAGCCGGCGTGCGCCACCTCGATACCGCGCGCCTGGGCCGCCACCTGCCAGCGGCTGGCAACCACGTCTGGACGTTGCCCGAGCAATTGCGCCGGTAGTGCCGACGGCAGCTTCAATGGCGCCCCCAGGGCCAGGGTCGGACGCTGCAAACGCGAGCCCTCCCCCGGGCCCTTGCCGGCCAAGGCAGCGAGCTGGTTGCGACTCAGGGCGATGCTTTCGTCCAGCGCGTCCAGTTGGCGATGGGTCTCCGGCAACGGGGTCTGCGCCTGGCTGACTTCAAAATGGGTGCCGATGCCGCCGTCCAGGCGCTTTTGCGCCAGATCGAGAATCTGTTGTTGCTGGGCCAGGGTCGCCGCGATGATGTCGCGCTCGGCGTAATGCAGGGAAAGCTGGATGTAGGCCCGCACCACGTTGTTCTGCAGTTCGAGCTGGGCCATACGCGCTTCGGCGGCGCTCATGTGGGCCAGGTCGACGGCTCGCTCGCTGGCATTGCTTTCGCGCCCCCAGAGATCCAGCGCGTAGCTGAAACCCAGTGCGGCGTTGTTATCCCAGGTGGTGGAGTTGGCCAACTCGCCCGGGCCGTAGAACTGATCGGTGGGCCAGTTGTGGCGCTTGAGGGTGCTGTCGGCGTTGACCTGCAACGACTCGGCGGATTCCACCACCCCGGCCATGGCCCGGGCCTGGCGCACTCGCGCCGCGGCCATGGCCATGCTTGGGCTACCCTGCAAAGCCAGGTCGACCCAGGCATCGAGCTGCGGATCGCCATAGGCCTGCCACCACTGGGCGCTGGGCCAGTGAGCATCCTGGATCGCGCTCTGGATGGCGACATCTGTGGCCAATGTATTGGCATCGAGTGCCTTGCCTTGTGGGGCAATACCTCCGGTTCCGATGCAGCCGCTGATTGCTAACGATAAAGCCCAGACACTGAGAGTCTTCAACTCTCTGTTGATGCGACGCGGCACTGCTGCAAATTCCTGAGGAGGGGGAGATTTCCAATCGACACGATTCTAGGGCTGGGCCTGCGCGGCGATAAGCTGGGAATCTTGTGAATCTTTGTTACCGTTAGCGAGATAATCCCTTGGTTGAATGCCTGAACCTTGTAACTTCGTGTCACAATTTGCCATCTCCCTTGAGAGCTCCCCATGGACACTTTGCAAAACATGCGCGCCTTCAGCTGTGTCGCCGAGGCCGGCAGTTTTACCGCCGCCGCCGTGCAGCTTGATACCACTACAGCCAATGTCTCGCGCGCGGTCTCCAACCTTGAGGCCCATCTGCAAACCCGCCTGCTCAACCGCACCACCCGGCGCATTGCCCTGACCGAAGCCGGCAAACGCTATTTGCTGCGCTGCGAACAGATCCTGGCCTATGTCGAAGAAGCCGAGGCCGAAGCCAGCGACGCCCATGCGCGTCCGGCCGGGCAGTTGAAAGTGCACACCATGACCGGGATCGGCCAGCACTTCGTGATCGACGCGATTGCGCGCTACCGCAAGACCCACCCCGACGTGACCTTCGACCTGACCCTGGCCAACCGCGTGCCGGACCTGCTGGACGAGGGCTACGACGTGTCCATCGTGCTCGCCAGCGAACTGCCGGACTCCGGCTTCGTCTCCCAGCGCCTGGGCATCACCTACAGCATCGTCTGTGCCTCACCGGCCTACGTCAAAGCCAATGGCTGCGCACACAAGCCCAGCGACTTGCTGAACCACGCCTGCCTACGCCTGGTGAGCCCGGTGATCCCCCTGGAAAAATGGCTGTTCGACGGCCCCGAAGGCCAGGAAATGGTCACTATCAACAGCTCGCCGTTCCTGGTGAACTCCGCCGATGCGATGAAAACCGCGATCACCAGCGGCATGGGGGTAGGCGTGCTACCGGTGTACGCGGCGATTGAAGGGTTGCGCAACGGCACGCTGGTGCGGGTGATGCCCAACTACCGCTCCCAGGAGCTGAACCTGTACGCCATCTACCCGTCGCGCCAGTACCTGGATGCCAAGATCAAGACCTGGGTGGAATACCTGCGGGGCTCTCTTCCGGAAATTCTCGCAGCCCATCAGGCGGAACTGACGGCGTATGAGCTCAGTGGCAGTTTGAGTGGGGCGCGGCTCAGCAACTGATTGCGCGAGCAGGCGCAGCGCTGCTCGGGACTCGCGCAAACCCCAGCAAGAATGATAGCTTGCTTGGCATTCTCCCCCGCATGACGAGCCTTCCTGCGATGAAAAAGACTGTCCTTGCCTTCAGCCGTGTCTCGCCTGCCATGGTCGAGTCCCTGCAACAAGACTTCAACGTGATCGTGCCCAACCCCAAGCAGGGTGATATCAACGCCCAGTTCAACGAAGCCCTGCCCCACGTCCACGGCCTGATCGGCGTCGGACGCAAGCTGGGCCGGGCGCAACTGGAAAACGCCGGGCAACTGCAAGTGGTCTCCAGTGTGTCGGTGGGCTACGACAACTATGACCTGGACTACTTCAACGAACGCCGGATCATGCTCACCAACACCCCGGACGTGCTGACCGAAAGCACCGCCGACCTGGCATTCGCCCTGCTGATGAGCAGCGCTCGGCGAGTCGCCGAACTGGACGCCTGGACCAAGGCCGGGCAATGGCAAGCCAGTGTCGGCGCGCCGCTGTTCGGTTGTGATGTGCACGGCAAGACCCTGGGCATTGTCGGCATGGGCAATATCGGCGCGGCCATTGCCCGACGTGGTCGCCTGGGCTTCAACATGCCGATCCTGTACAGCGGCAACAGCCGCAAGAGCGCACTGGAACAGGAACTGGGCGCGCAATTTCGTAGCCTCGAGCAATTGCTGGCCGAAGCCGACTTCGTCTGCCTGGTGGTGCCGCTCAGCGACAAGACTCGCCATTTGATCAGTCATCGTGAACTGGGCCTGATGAAATCCAGCGCAATTCTGGTGAACATTTCCCGTGGTCCGGTGGTCGATGAAGCAGCATTGATCCAGGCCCTGCAAGACAACCGGATCCGCGGTGCGGGGCTGGACGTCTATGAAAAGGAACCGCTGGCACAGTCGCCGCTGTTTGCCCTGAAAAACGCCGTGACCTTGCCGCACATCGGCTCCGCCACTCACGAAACCCGCGACGCCATGGCCAACCGCGCCCTGGCCAATTTGCGCAGCGCCTTACTGGGCGAACGGCCGCAAGACCTGGTCAACCCGCAGGTGTGGCAAGGATGAGGGGCCGGCGGCACGTTGTTGCATACGTGCCGCCAACTTCATGCGCCACTACGCGGACTACTTCGACCTGCCACAACAACTAACCAACTAACGACCGCACAACATCAAGCGACAAAAGTCGCCACTCGCCTCGCGACAAACTTTCGCACGCGCGTTATAACTTCGACTAGCACAAAAAAGCGCATTAAATGCGGCTAACAATCGGAGATAACGCGCATGACAAAATTCACCACTATTTGCGCAATACGGCGCAGCAAAATACTAGTTGTATTAATGGCCGGCGTGTTCGGAATATTTACCCTTATCAACAACTACACCGACTATACGGCCTACTACGAATATGTCGGTGACATCCTCAGCATGACGAGCACCGAAGGCAACGACTCACGACGCTACAGGGCCGTAACATCGAAGTTGTTCCATCATCGTTTCTACTGGACGATCATCACCCTGGAAACCATCTTTACGTTATGCTGCCTGATTGGCACCTATCAGCTTTATCGAAACATCAATGCCAGCCATAAGGAGTTTCGCAGCGCAAAAAAAATGGCAATCGTCGGTTTGACCACTGCCATCACTGTTTACTACGTCATGTACATCATCATTCTCAACGAATGGTTTGACATGGAATACTCGACTAACCGCAACGCCTTCGATTGGGCCCGCAGTAATCTCGAATATATGTTTCCCGCGTTAATCTATCTGTCGCTGGATAACGACAACTAACACACGGCCCTGCTCATGCCAGACCGGCTTTGACCGGGTTGATCCGCACAGCGGGTTTGCGAAACACCAGCAGGTTGCCCAGCATCACCAGCACCAGGCCGGCCAGGGCCGGCGCAGTCCATTGATAGCCCTCGACGAACGCCGAGACATTCAACGCCACCACCGGAAACAGCACCGTGCAATAGGCCGCACGCTCCGGGCCCATGCGCCCAACTAGCGTCAGGTAAGCGGTAAAACCGATTACCGACCCCGGAATCACCAGGTACAACAGCGAACCGATGTAACGGCTGTTCCATTCCATGTCGAAGGGAATGCCCTTGACCAGGCAGTACAGCGACAGCATCGCCGCCCCATAGGCCATGCCCCAGGCGTTGGTGGTCAGGGGCTTGAGGCCGGCTTTCTGTTGCAGGCTGGAGAGCATGTTGCCCGCCGAAAAACATAGCGTACCGAGCAACGCCAGGCCCAAGCCCAACAGCGTCTGCGGGCTGGCAGTGTGCCCCGCCAGCTCCGGCCAGAACAACAACCCCAACCCGCCCAGGCCCAGTGCCCCGCCCATCAGCACGTTACGGGCGATTTTCTGGCCGAAGAACACCCGCGCATTCAACGCATTCCATAGCGTCGCGGTGGAGAACACCACGGCGACCAGGCCGCTGGGGATCCACTGGCTGGCATAGAGGAAACACATGAAATTGATGCAGAACAGGCACAGCCCCTGGGCCACGCAGATCAGGTGCCCACGACGGTTCATTACCTGTAGCTTGCGACTGAGCAGAAGGATCACGAACAACACCAGGGCGGCCAGGCCAAAGCGATAGACAATCGACACCGGTATGGCCACGACCCCCAATTGCAGTTTCAAGGCGATCCAGGTGGTGCCCCAGATCAGCACAGTCAGCAGGTATAACGAGAGGTTCATGGCGGCAACTCCTGAAGATGGCCTTCAGTCTGTGCCGCAGGCGTGTGGCGCGCTTGCATAAACTTGCGCTTTTATCCGTTGCCGGGCTGGCACCGAAAGGCCGACGGAGTAGGATGCAAGACGTTGGAGAAACGATCATGCCCGCACTGGAAACCCTGCAAGTGTTTCAAGCCCTCAACCGCTCGCCCCATGCTCGTCTCGAGCACAGCGCCGAGCTCGGTGACGGCATGGCTGCAGCCCTGTGGAGCAACTATCACGACGCCCAGGATTACCAAGCCCCGGGGCATCACACCCTGTCCTGCTACCTGGCCGGTGGCACCGGGACCTTCCGCCGCGAACAGCCTGGTACCACGGGCGGCCCGAACAAGCTCTGCGTGTTGCCCGCCGAACATCAGTCGGCCTGGGTGATCAACGGTGAAATCCGCCTGGCCCACCTGTACTTCAGCCAGGAACAGTTCGCCCTCGGCTGCGTCACCCTGCTCGATCGCGAACCCCGTGCGCTGCACCTGCGCGAAGGCACCTTTCTTGACGACCCGTTGCAGGCCCGACGCTTTCACCAACTGATCGCCCTGGACTGGGATGAACCCGGCGAGCGCCTGCTGACCAGCAGCCTGGCCCACGAAATGCTCAGCCACACCCTGCTCAACCAGGTTGGCCTGCGTCAGGGGCTGCGACTCAAGGGTGGCCTGGCCGCCCATCAACGACGGCTGCTGGTGGAGTACATCGACAGTCATCTGGAGCAGTCCATCAGCCTTGGCCAACTCGCGGCCCTGTGCGCGCTGTCGGAGTACCACTTTGCGCGGATGTTCCGTGAAAGCTTCGGCCTGCCGCCCCATCAATACCTGCTGGCCCGCCGCCTGGCCCAGGCCCGGTACCTGCTGCGCAGCACCCGGCAACCCTTGGGCGAGATTGCCCTGGCCTGCGGTTTTGCCAGCGCCAGCCACTTCACCAACCGCTTCCGCCAGGCCATGCACGGCACGCCCGGCGACTACCGCCAGGCGTTGTCGCGCAGCTGAGCTCAGTCACTCCATTGGGTCAGGGCCACGGCGACCTTGTCTTCCAGACTTTTAACTGCAGCACCTTCGGCCAGGTAGTTGTTGGAAATCATGGCAAATACCAGCGCACGTCCCTCTACGCTGCGCAGGTATCCGGATAACGACGAAACCGCAGTCATCGTTCCGGTCTTGGCGTGCAAGTTATCCTGCGCAAAGGTTCCACGCAGACGATTACGCAAGGTACCGCCGAGCATCCGTTCAGGGTTGCCTGCAATCGGCAGTGCCGCATACCAGTAGTCGAACCAGGGTTGATGACGCACACGTAACAACAGATCCGTCAGGCTTTGCGTCGAAATCAGGTTGCGTCGGGACAAGCCCGATCCGTCGACCTGAACAATCGCGCTGCCCTGAAGCCCGTGCCGCTGCAAGAAGCTGTTGACCACGGCGATGCCAGACTCGGCAGTACCCACATTGCCGGTGCTACGCCCCATCGTTTTAAGTAAAACTTCTGTCATGTTGTTGTTCGATAGCTTGAGCAGGGGTGTCAGCAACTGCGCCAAAGGCAACGAGTCATGAGCGGCCAACGGCCTTGCGCCTGAGGGAGTGGTCACTCCGATCACCGTGCGCCCATCGACCTTTATACCCTGGGCTATCAGGGCCCGATGGAAAACATCCGCCACCAGACGGGTCGGTTCCCAGACACTGACCCATTTGCGAGCAGCGGTGCCGGCTGGCAATGTCCCGCTGACCAACAGTCGATTGCTGCCATGTTCACGACTGACCCTGAGGGTATTGGCAGCACCGATGGTCACACTATTGGTAACCGTCATAATCGTGTTTGCCGGGTGGATATTGACGACGACCTGGTCGCCCTCAACGGTGGCGCGGGCGGTGACGATAACCGTGCCGGCATCAAAATCACTGTCGGGAGACAGGCTCAGAGCTGAAATCTGCGCCGCATAGGCAGCACTTTCATCATCATTGGCCCAATCGACTCCCAGCCTGACGGAATCGAACGCGGTGTCGTCGATGAGCACATTACCCCTGACACGCTTTATGCCAAGTGCGGCCAGGTCAGCGGCCAACCGCTGGTAATCCTCGGCCTGAATGCTCGGGTCGCCGCTACCTCGAAGGTATAGGTCGCCGTCCAGTCGATCGCCTTTCAACTGTCCAGCAGTCAACACCTGAGTCGAAAAACCAAATTCGGCTCCCAGCACCTCCATGGCGGCTGCCGTGGTCAGGAGCTTCAGGCCGGAGGCTGGCAGCAACCGCGTCATGCCATTGCGCTGATAGAGCGTGGTTCCTGTATCGGCATCGCGAACAGTCAGAGAGACCAGGGAGCCCTCCAGGACTGGATCATTGAGCAGTTGATCGAGGGTATTGACCGATTCGCTCCTGGGTACCGAGGCACAAGCACTCAGTAACAGGGCCAGGGCAATGGCTAGCCCCCCTCTGTAAAAACATTTTCGGGTAATCATAAAAGTCCTTTTATGCATAGCCCCCGACTCAGCGGGCGGGCAACTGGCATGACTCATCATGAGTCATGCTCCAGTGCCGACAAGACGCTAAGCCGGCACTCACCGTCAACCCGCTACTTTTTAGCAAGCATTTCGTTGCTTGGGTTCCTTCAACCCGCTCTCAAAACGCCAAGGTACTGGACAACGACACCTGCCGCGAATCGCCCATCGAGACAAAAAAGCGGCTGGCGGCCGAGGTGTAGTAGGTGCGGTCGAAGAGGTTCTTCACGTTGAGCTGGAACTTGACCTTCTGCCCGTCGAGCCGAGTGTCATAGGTGGCGAAGGCATCCGCCACGGTATAGCCCGGCAGGTCAAAGTCGTTGACTGCGTTACCGGCCCGTTCGCCGACATACCGCGCGCCAGCCCCGACGCGCAGTTGATCGCCACCGATCAGGCTGCCGAAGTCGTAGACCGCCGACAGTGACCCACTGTTGCGGGCGACGTTTTGCAGTTTCTTGCCCTGATAGGTCGGGTCTTCGGTGACCTCGGCATCGGTGTAGGCGTAGCTGCCGATCATGCTCCAGCGCTCGCTCAACTGCCCGCTCAGGTCGATTTCCAACCCCCGCGAGCGGACCTCGCCCGCCGCACTGTAGATCGTCACCGGCCCCTCGGAGTTGGCCACCAGCACGTTGCGCTTCTTGATGTCGAACAGCGCGATATTGCCGGTGATGCGCCCCGGCAGATCGAGCTTGGCTCCCAGTTCCCAGGACTTGGCCTGTTCCGGCGCGACGCTGCCATCGAGCACCGTGCTGCTGCCGCTCAGCGGGGCAATGGTGGAGTTGGGCTTGAAGGATTCGGTGTAGCTGCCGTAGAACGACAGCGCATCGTTGTAGCGATACACCAGGCCGGCGCGGGGCACCCACTTCTGGCCGTTGGTGTCGGTGTTGGCCTTGAACGGACGGCCCTTGCCGGCGTACTGGTCGTACTCCTGGAAACGCCCCCCGGCGACGAGGATCCACTGCTCGTTCAGGTGAATCGAGTCCTGCAGGAACACCGAGTCGCTGCGCAGCAGGTCGGTCTGCGCGCTGTCCGCGGCGCTGACGGTGGTGCCCGCCACCTCTCGACCATAGACCGGGTCAAGGTAGCTGAACGACGGCGCCCGGCTTTTCTGGCGGATCAGGTCGGCACGGTAGATCTTGCGGTACTCGTCATCCACCCCCAGCACCAGGTCGTGTTGCATACCGGCCGTCTCGACCTGGCCCTGCAAGCTGGCGGTGGTGAAGCGGTCGGTGCTGAGGGCACCCTGGGTGCCGTCCATGTTGCGGGTCAGCGTGCCCTTCGCCGGGTCGATCGCGGTGATGCGGACCTGGCTGGCGTCGTAGGTTTCGCGGTTCCAGCTGTAGCCGAAGTGCGCGCTCCAGTTGTCGTTGAGTTCGTGGTCGGCCTCGAAGTGGTAGAGGTCCGAGCGCCCCTCCATATTATTGAACCGCTCGTCGAGACGTCGCTCCGCCGGAATATCCAACGGGTGATTGGTCAGCGGATCGATGGCGGTGCCACGGTCGAATGGCGAGAGGAATTCGCGATGTTCGTAGGCAAATTGCAGCGTGGTGCGGTCGCCGTACCAGGCCAGCGACGGTGCGACCAGGCTCTCGCGGTGGGTGCCGAAATTGCGCCAGTAATCTTCGTCTTCGTGGTCCAGCACCAACCGATAGGCCAGTCCGGATTCCCCCAGTGCGCCGGTGGTGTCCAGGCTGCCGCCGCTGCCGTTCTTGCCGTCGCCGTAGCTCGAGCCGCGTGCGGTCAGGGCGTTGTAAGCCTGCATCTGGGGTTTCTTGCTGACCATGTTCACCACCCCGCCCGGATCCTGGATCCCGTAGAGCAGGGAGGCCGGACCCTTCAGCACCTCGACCCGATCCACCGAGGCATTCAGTCCACGGCCCTGCACGATCGGCATGCCGTCGCGCATGATCGAACCGTTGCGGTTGTCACCAAAACCGCGAGTCATCACCGAGTCCTGGGTGCTGCCCAGCGTATTGCCCTGGGTGATGCCGCTGACGTTGGCCAGGGCATCGTCGAGGTTACGCGGCGCCTGATCACGCAAGACCTGGGCCGCGACCACGTTGATGGTCTGGGGGATTTCCTGCAGCGTGGCCGAGGAGCGCGCAATCGAGGTGGTTGCCGGCGGCTGGTAGCTCAGCGACGCGTCCTGCACTGAGGTGATGGTGGTCGCCCCCAGGTTCAGGACGCCGGCGCTGGGCACTGGTTCCAGGACCAGGGTATGACCGTCGGTCTGGCGGAACGTCATTGCCGACCCGCTCAACAGCCGCTGCATGGCTTGCTCGGCGCTCATCTGCCCACTGATAGCTGGCGCTGTCACGCCATACGGGGCTTCATCGGTGTAGACCACGCTGATCCCGGTCACCCGACTGAAATCGCTCAGGGCCTGGGGCAAGGGTTTGGCGGCGATATCGAAGCGAAATTGGGCGCTGTGCTGCTCACTGGGCTGCGCGGCCTGGGCCATGTTCAGCGCTGACAACGCCACCACCAGGACCGAGCCCCCGAACCATTGTTTGACCGAACCGCCTGCCACCGAACTTGCCCTGGACTTCATTGCTTGGACCCATGTGTAGTAACGCAACCGATGCGAACAATTCGCACTTTCACCACTACACGGATGGCGCTCGGTTTTACCTCATCTGATCCGCAAAAATAATTGCACACCCGCGATCTGTAGCTGCTACGCGGGTATTGCTGGGGCCTTTAGCGCAGGATGATCAGGCTGCCCAGGTGGTTCTGCTCGAAGCCCAGCAGCCCTTGCAACGATGCCAGGACTGCTTGCGGGTCGTGGCTGGGGAAGCTGCCGCTGATACGGCGCGTGCCCAGTTCATCGTTGAGCAGGACAATTCGCCCCGGGTAATAACGCTGCAGGTCCTGCACCACGTCGGCCAGGGGTGCCTTGTAGTAATTCAGCCAGCCCTGGCGCCAGGCCAGTTGCGCCTGCGCATCGATAGCTTGCAGGGCACGGGCCTGGCCGGCGCTGTAGGCCACTTGCTGGTCAGCGCCCAGCACCTGCTGCTCGGCACCTTTGCCCGGGGTGACGCCGACCCGTCCCGAGAGCACGCTGACCTGCGCGCCCATGGGTTGCAGGCGCACCTCGAACTGGGTGCCGAGGACTCGCGCCTCGCCTTGGTTGGCATCGACCACAAAGGGTTCACCCGTGTGGCTGACGCTGAAAAACGCAGCCCCCCGTCGCACCTCGACGTGCCGTTCACCGCGGCTGAAATCCACGGCGATGGCGCTGTCGGCATCCAGGGTGATCACTGACCGATCGGCCAGGGTCACGCTGCGCACCTGCCCCGGCGCCGAGACATAGTCGGCGCCCAGGTCATCGAACCAGCGCGACGGCTGCCAGCCCGCCCCCATCGACACCATCAGCAGCAGGCTGGCGGCCAACGCCAGCCCGCCCGACCAGCGCCGCACACTGGAACGCCCCGAGCGGTTCATCGCATTCAAGTAGCCCTGCAAGGCCAAGGCATCTTCATCGGCCAGGGTCCGGGCGGGCACTTCGCTGAGCTCCCAGATCACCTGGGCCTGGGCATAGGCCTCGGCGTGGGCAGGATCGGCCTGCAGCCAATGACTGAAGGTCGCTTGATCGCCACTGCTCGGCTGATCGTGCAACAGGCTCAGCCAGGCCAGTGCGGCCTGTTCCTGCGCGGGCGTCGGCAGGACGCGAGTGTCGTGGTTCACGGGGCTTTCCCTGGCGTACGTGATTCGGGGTCCCGCAGACTGGCCTTGCAGGCTTCGAGCGCGCGCATCATATGTTTTTCCACGGCACTCTGGGACACGCCCATGACCTTGGCAATCTGCGCGTACTTGCGGCCGTGGATGCGGTTGAGCAAAAAAATCTGTCGGGTGCGCTCGGGCAAACTGCGCAGCGCAGCTTCAACATGGCGCAAGTCATTGCCGGCTTCGAGGGCCGCTTGCGGCTCCACCCCAAGATTGTCCTGCTGCTCCGGCAGCCAGCCTTCGCTCAGCCGGCCCCGGGCGCCTTCGCTGCGCAGGTGATCGATGGCGATGTTGCCGGCGCAACGCAGCAAATACGTGCTGAGTTCCTCGACTTGCACCAACGGCCGCCGCCAGAACCGCAGGAACAGGTCTTGCACCAGGTCGGCCGCCGTCGCCCGACACCCCACCCGCCGACTGACCAAGGCTTCCATCTGCGAGCGCTGGGACAAAAACACCTGGAGAAAATGCGCACGGCCGCTCGGGCTGTCGCTGCCGTCGGCCTTCTGCGGTTCAGGGGGCATACTGATCATTCGACTCGCCTCGCCTACCCCAGCGCCAGCGCGACCAGTGGGCTGAATAGCAGCCCGAGGGCCGCCATGAGCATCACCAGGCGCGGCCGATATGGCAGCAACCACACCAGCAGCATGGCGCTGGCCATCAGGGCCGCGCACCACTCGACCAGGCCCAGGCTCCAGCCGGTGGCCAGAACGGCCGCCGCCAAAGACAGGCCCAGCAGCGACCAACCACACAACTGCAGCAGCCGCCGCACACGCGTCGTCGGCGTACGGGCGAGCAGGTCGCGATGATGGCGGTCCATCGACAGGCACAGCGCGGTAAATCCGCTGTAGCTCAGCAACACGGGCAGCAGCATTCAGTTCACCTCGACTTTGGATCTGACACTCGGCGCACGCACCGCACGCGCCGGGGCTTTGCCGCCGAGCTGCGCGGCACGCCTCATCTTCCATGCCGCCCAGGCGAGAAACACACCACTGCCCAGGCACGTCAGGTCAAAGCCCAGACGGGCCCAGTCGCCTTGCGCCAGCAACATGCGTAACGACTGCTCGCTGCTCAAGGCGTCCAACAGCGGCACCGCACAGAACAACCCGGCGGCCAGTGCCAGTTGCTCAACCCAGGCCACGCGACCACGACGCACCAAGGCATGCAGCAGGCTCAAGCCCCAGGCGATGAAAAAGCTGTTGACCTCCCACTCGCCACGCTCGGCCAGGTTCACCGGCAACAGGCGGTTGGCGCAGAAGAACACCGCCACTGCGATCAGCAGCCCCGACATGCTGGCGATATTGAGCACCTCCACCAGCCGCAACTCGAACGGCATCACCGCGCTCTTGGCATGTTTCAACTGGCGCTTGCCGAGCCAGATCACCAGCCCGGTGCCGATCATCGCGGTGCCGGCCAAGCCACAGATAAAGTACAGCCAGCGCAGGGTCGGACCGGCAAAATGCCCCAGGTGCAAACCGTAGAAACTGCCCGCAATGGCCATGGGCGCCGGACGTGCCGGATCAGCCGTGAGAAACGCGCCGCTGACCCCGTCGAACGCCACGGCACTGCCGAACTCATACATCACCCGGTCGGCGCTGCTGCGCATGACATTCACCGTGGCCTTGACGTCGCCTGGATGGCTCACCGTCACCAGGCGCACCTGGCCGCCGCCCCACTGTTCACGCGCCCGCTCGACAAAGGGTGCCAGCGCCAGCAACTGCCCGGGCTGACCCTCGGCCTTGGGTGACTCGGACGCCGGGAACAGCTCACTGAAGAAGCTGTCGGTATCGCCCTGGTAAGCCACCAGGATGCTCGCCGGCATCACCATGTACATGAAGATCACCAGGCTGCTGTAGGTGATCATCAGGTGAAACGGCAGCACCAGCACCCCCACCGCGTTGTGCCCGTCGAGCCAGGAGCGCTGGCCCTTGCGCGGGCGGAAGGTGAAGAAGTCCTTGAAGATTTTCTTGTGGGTGATGATCCCGGTGATCAACGCCACCAGCATCAGCATTGCCGCGCTGGTGGATAACCAGCGGCCCCACGGGTGGGGCATCTGCAACTGGTAGTGGAAGCGATAGAAGAAGTCGCCGCCGCGGGTATCGCGCACCTGCAGCACCTCACCACTGAGTGGGTCGAGTTGGCGTTGCTCACGAGGGCCGCGTCGCCCCTCATTGCCCGGCATCTGCCAGGACACCGACAGGCCCGGGTCGCGCGCACTCGGCAGGCTGATCACCCAACGCCCGGCACCGCCGGCGTGCTGCTGCAGGTAGTGCTGCGCCAGCGTCAGGCTGGCTTCGCTGCTGACCTGGCGCACCGGGATTTCCGGCTGCATCCAGTGGCTGATCTCGTCGTTGAAGTACGACAAGGTACCGGTGAGGAAGATCGCGAACAGAATCCAGCCGAAGATCAATCCGGTCCAGGTGTGCAACCAGGCCATGGCCTGACGGAAGCCCTCTTTCATGATTGCCCCAACCAGTAACCCAGGCCACCGAACGCTGCCAGCACCACGCCGGGCAGCAACAGACCGAACCACGCCTGCCAGGCGCTGCGACTGGCAAAACACCAGAGCACGGCCACCAGGTACACCAGGAAGGACGTCATCATGCCGCTGACCACGGCTTCAGCGCGGGCCATGGGCAGCCACAGGCTCATGCAGATACTGGCCAGTGCCGCGAGGAGGTAACCGCCAAACAGCGCGGCCAGCACCCGCGAGGTGACGGCCAGGCGATAGGAAACGGGGAGGCTTTTCATGTTTCGACCTTGAAACGAAAGGAAATCTGCGCGCGGTCCATGCCAGCGCAGGGTCAACGGAGGCCAATAGTAATGATAAATATTCTCATGTGCAAAAGACTCCGATGAAAAAGCCTGGCTCCGCTGGTCAGCGCTGCGTTCTGATCAACTGCCCGCCAGGCACGACGGCGTGCCGGCCACCAACGCGTCGATGGCACAGCGCGTCTTGGCCGGCATATGAACCGCCGTGGGCCAGATCACATGGATCGGTGAAGGCTGCTCACGGTAGCTGGGCAACACGGCTTCCAGTTGTCCACGCAGCACATAGTGCGCCACCAGCCAACTCGGCAACCAGGCCAGGCCCACACCCGCGATAGCGGCGTCGGCCACGGCCTGGAGGTCGTCCATCAGCAGCGGCGAAACCACCCGGGAACGGTGTGGGGTATTGCAGCGATAGGCGATGCCGCGGTGGCCGGCGAGGTCGTCGATCGATTCAATTGGCCCCACACGCTGCAAATACGCCGGTGCCGCCGCCAGGCACACGGACTGTTCACCCAGGCGGCGCGCGCTGAGGCGGTCGGTGTCGGGCAGCGGGCCGATTCGCACGGCCACGTCGAAGCCTTCCTGGGCCAGATCCACCAACCGGTCGGCGAAGCAAATCTCGATTTCCAGCTCTGGATAACGCGCCATCAAGCCCCACAGTGCGGGCGCCGCGTAGTGATGTCCGAACGCCAGCGGCAAACTCACCCTCAAGCGTCCGCGAGGCTGTTGGCGGCCACTTTCCAACACCGATTCGGCGGCCTCCAGTTCCGCCAGTGCGCGCAGGCAATGTTCGTAGTAGGCCTGGCCGTCTTCGGTGAGCCGTTGGCGACGGGTCGAACGCTGCAACAGGCACGTGCCAAGCCGCGCCTCCAGCCGCGCCAAACCCTTGCCCACCGCCGAGCGCGTGAGATTGAGCCGTTCGGCGGCCTCGGTCAGGTTGCCGCTTTCGACGATCTGCAGAAAGAGTTCAACGCCATCAAAACGTGGTGTGGCCATGGTGCAATTGTCGCCCTTGAGTCCCCTATCAAAAGAAAATTTATCACGAATAAAGAACCAGGTTCCCGCGAGAATGACTCCAATCGTTTATCCACAGGAGAATCCCATGCCACCCGCCGCCAGCTTATCGGCCGCCAATACAACCAGCACCGCCAGAAACAACCTGGCCCTCACCGCCGTGTGCCTGGTGGCACTGATGTTCGGCCTGGAAATTTCCAGCGTGCCGATCATCCTGCCCACCTTGGAACAGCAACTGGGCACCGGTTTCCAGGACGCCCAATGGATCATGAACGCCTACACCCTGGCCTGCACCAGCGTGCTGATGGCGGCAGGCACATTGGCTGACCGCTTTGGCCGTCGACGCATGCTGGTGCTGTGCCTGTGGGTATTTGCCGTGGCTTCGCTGGTGTGTGGGCTGGCCGGCAGCGCCTCCACACTGATTGTCGCGCGGTTTGTCCAGGGCATTGGCGGTGGGGCGATGATGATTTGTCAGTTCGCCATCCTCTCGCACCTGTTCCGCGACCCGGCAGCGCGGGCGCGGGCATTTGCCATATGGGGCGTGATTGCCGGCGTGGGCCTCGGCTTCGGGCCGATGGTCGGCGCATTGATCCTGGCCGTGGCGGATTGGCGCTGGGTGTTCCTGGTGCATGTGCCACTGACATTGTTCACCTTGGTACTGCTGCGCGTCAGCGTGGAAGAATCCCGCGACCCGAGCGCTCATCGCCTCGATATCGCCGGCATGCTGACGTTGACGCTGTCGGTGTTTGCCCTGGTCTACTTCATCACCCAAGGCAGCGAAAATGGCTTTGTACCGGGCTGGGCGGGCCTGGCGCTGGCTGCGTTGCTGTTGTTTATCGTGATTGAGCGCCGCAGCGCGCACCCGATGTTCGACTTCGCGGTATTTCGCATCCACCGTTTCAACGGTGCGCTGATGGGCTCAATCGGCATGAACTTCAGCTTCTGGCCTTTCATGATCTACCTGCCGTTGTACTTCCAGGCCGGCCTGGGTTACGACACCCTGACCACTGGTGCGGCCCTGCTCGCCTACACCTTGCCGACCCTGCTGGTTCCGCCGCTGGCCGAGCGCCTCGCCCTGCGCTACGGCGCCGAAGGCGTCATCCCCTTGGGCCTGGGACTGATGGCTATAGGGTTTCTGGCCATGGCCGCCATCAACATGGCCGAACACCCGGATATCGGGCTGATACTGGCTAGCTGCGTGCTGACGGGCGTGGGCCTGGCGCTGACCAACTCGCCCACTACCAACACCACCACGGGCTCGGTGTCCGCCGACCGCGCGGGCATGGCGTCGGGCATCGACCTGAGCGCACGATTAATTACCTTGGCAATCAACATCGCGCTGATGGGCCTGGTGCTGTTGCTGGGCATCAGCCATCAACTGGCTGAGGTGTTGCCTGCGAGCACTGCACTGGACTGGCCGGCCATCAGCCAAAACATTGCAGCGGGTAAGTTGGATTCGCCGGGGCTGGCACTCAACGATGCCCAGACAGCACTGCGCCATGGCGCCGGTTGGGCCATGTTGTTTGCAGGGTTGGGGGCGTGTGGGCTGGCGCTGCTGAGTCGGTATTTTTTCCGACGCAGCTAAATGAAATCGGGCCTGCAAATGCAGGCCCGCTTGTAGAGGATGAAGAACCGGTCAGCCGTTGATCACAGCATTTTCGTTTTCCAGGAATTCCTGTTCCAGTGCGTCTTCATTCACTTTGTTGATTGGCTGGTTTTTCCCGGCAGCGCGTGGCTTGCCTTGCAGTCGACCAAACAGATGTTCCAGCGCGTGTTCCAGTTTGGTGGCTGCGCTGTCGATCGCCTGTTCCAGGGTATCGCCCTTGGCGGACACCGACAGTGGTTGATGGCCTTTTGGCCGTGCTTCCAGGCGGCAACTTAAATCGTGGGGACCGGGCTTGTCGCCGTTCTCATCCCGCAGGTAGACCTCAACACGGGTCAGGTCTTCTTCATAACGTTCGAGCGTGCTCTCAATGGTAGTACGTACCCACTCCTCCAGTCGGATGCTGCTTTCAATATGGTTATCGCTGTTGACTTGGATTTGCATAGTTCATCCCTTATTTCAGCTAGCTCGCGAGAGGTCCGGTGTAGCGTTGAATCTTCAGTGACCGTGACCTCTTACTTACAGAGTTGGGCAGACGGTGAAACAATTCAACCCCTAAAAAAAGATAAATTTTCATTGCTGAAAAAGTCGGACAACGGACAAAAGCGCTGTTAAGGTCGGGAGTTGGGTCGCCTGGTAACACTGCAACAATTACTCACATCTGCCCCTCACCCAAAGGGTGCATTCCGCGAAAGATCTGCGCCTCTTCCACCAGCCAGTCGTGCACCGCGCGTACGCCCGGATGGCTCAGCGCACCCGGTGCATACAGCAGCACGTAACGTTTGTAGTTGGGCACCGCAACACCAAAGGGCACGATCAGGGTGCCGCGCTCCAGTTCATCATTGAGCAGCGTGCGCCGGGCAATGGCCACGCCCATGCCAGCAATCGCCGCCTCGATGGTCAGGTGGTTGCGATTGAACGTATGCCCACGCCGTACATCTGCACCGTCGAAGCCGATGGCGTTGAGATAGAACTCCCATTCCGCGTATTCGTAGCTGCCCCGCCAGGCGGTGATGTCGTGCAACAACGGAAAATGCACCAGGTCCGCCGGGCCGTGCAGCGGGGGGCGCCCGCGCAGCAGGCTGGGGGCGCAGACCGGAAAAATCTGTTCATCGAGCAAGGCTGTGGATAACAGCCCCGGGTAGCTGCCATCGTTCAGGTCGATCGCCAGGTCGAAGTCGCCCTCGTGCAGGGCCACGCTGCTGTCCTCGGCCACCAGGCGCAACTGGATGTCCGGGTAGCGCTGTTGCAAGCGCGGCAGGCGCGGGGTCAGCCATTTGCCGAGGAAGGATGGGATCGAACGCAGGCGCAGGATGCCGCTGATCATGCCGGCGTCCAGTCGGCGCAACTCTGCGTCGATACTGCCATAGGCTTCGCCGACGGTGATCGCCAGGCGCTGGCCTTCGGCACTCAATTCGACGCCACGGGCGCGCCGATGGAACAGGCGGAAACCCAGGCGCTCTTCCAGCTGGCGGATCTGCTGGCTGACCGCCCCGGGGGTGATGTGCAGCTCTTCGGCACAACGGGTGAACGACAGGTGCCGCGCCGCACAGGAAAACACATGCAGCCAGACGTAGGTCTGGGCGTGAAATTGACGACTCATCGTTTAGTCCTGCTAAAGCCTGTCTTAGGAAGTTTCGTTGGTCACCGTGGACCGAGGTAGGCAGTATCGCCGACATTGCGCTCGTCCTACAAAAAATGGCAGCGATTCCTACTCCATTGCTTGTAAGGCTTTAGCATGGCTATCAGTGTTTTTGATCTCTTCAAGGTCGGCATCGGCCCGTCCAGTTCCCACACCGTCGGCCCGATGCGCGCCGCCGCCACCTTCGCCCAGGCGCTGTTCGACCAAGGCCTGCTGGCCCAGGTCTGGCGCGTCGAAGTCCGCCTGTATGGCTCGCTGTCTGCCACCGGCGTCGGCCACGCCACCGACCGCGCCTGCGTCATGGGCCTGATGGGCGAATGGCCGGACAGCATCGACCCCAACAGCATCGGCCCACGTATCCAACAGCTACGCGACAGTGGCGAATTGCTGCTTGGCGGCCGCCTGAACATTGCCTTCGACTGGCAACGCGACCTGCTGCTGCTCGATGAGAGCCTGCCCTACCATCCCAACGCCATGGCGCTGAGCGCCTTTAGCGAAAATGGCCTGCTGTTCGAGCAGACCTACTACTCGGTGGGCGGTGGTTTTATCGTCGAGGCGGCCGAGGTCGAGTCCGGCACAGCAGCAGGCGATGACGTGCAGTTGCCGTACGACTTTTCCAGTGCCGCCGAACTGCTGTCGCTGTGCAACCAGCATGGCCTGCGGGTTTCCGAATTGATGATGGCCAATGAACGGGCCTGGCGCAGCGACGCGGAAATCCGCCAGGGCCTGCTGCATATCTGGTCGGTGATGCGTGAGTGTGTCGAGCAGGGTTTGCGCCACGAAGGCATCTTGCCCGGTGGCCTGGATGTGCCACGACGCGCGGCGAAATTGCACCGCAGCCTGTTGGAAATCGGCAAGCCGAACGTCATCAGTTCGACCCTTTCGGCGATGGAATGGGTGAACCTGTTTGCCCTCGCCGTCAACGAAGAGAACGCCGCCGGCGGGCGCATGGTCACGGCACCGACCAACGGCGCGGCCGGGATCATTCCGGCGGTGCTGCATTACTACATGAAGTTCAACCCCGAGGCGTCGGATGACGATGTGGTGGCGTTTTTCCTCGCCGCCGCGTCCGTAGGCATCCTGTGCAAGAAGAACGCCTCGATCTCCGGCGCCGAAGTCGGCTGCCAGGGTGAAGTTGGCTCTGCCTGCGCCATGGCCGCTGCCGGCCTGGCCGATGTGCTGGGCGCCACGCCCGAGCAACTGGAAAACGCCGCCGAGATCGGCCTGGAACACAACCTGGGCCTGACCTGCGACCCAGTCGGCGGCCTGGTCCAGGTACCGTGCATCGAGCGCAACGCCATTGCTGCGGTGAAGGCGATCAACGCCACCCAGATGGCCCTGCGCGGCGACGGCAAGCATTTCATCTCCCTCGACCGGGTGATCCGCACCATGCGCGATACCGGCGCCGACATGCATGACAAATACAAAGAGACTTCACGGGGCGGCCTGGCTGTCAGCTGGGTGGAATGCTGAGGAGCATTCCCTGCCGCCCGTAACACGTGAGCCCGAGCAAAAATAATAACGAGGCCAAAACGATGACCGATGTACGTACACCTGCTGCCGAAAACCCCGCTGTAGATCTGACCCACGCTACGCAAACAGCCCACAAGGGCTGGAGCAAACACGACAGCACCTGGATGCTCGGCCTTTACGGCACGGCCATCGGTGCGGGCACCCTGTTCCTGCCGATCAATGCCGGCGTCGGCGGCTTCTGGCCGTTGCTGGTACTGGCAGTGCTGGCCTTCCCGATGACCTTCTTCGCCCACCGCGGCCTGACCCGTTTTGTCTTGTCGGGGCGCTCCGGCGATATCACCGAGGTGGTGGAAGAACACTTCGGCGTCGGTGCCGGCAAGCTGATCACCTTGCTGTACTTCTTCGCTATCTTCCCGATCCTGCTGGTCTACAGCGTGGCGTTGACCAACACCCTGGGCAGCTTCATGGAACACCAGCTGCACATCACACCGCCGCCGCGGGCGGTGCTGTCGCTGGTGCTGATCCTCGGCCTGATGGCGATCGTACGTTGCGGCCAGGGCGTGATCGTCAAGGCCATGAGCGTGCTGGTGTACCCATTTGTCGCGGCCTTGCTGTTGCTGGCCCTGAGCCTGATCCCGAACTGGAACGGCGCGTTCTTCGCTTCCGCCAGTGAGGGCATGCCGCTGCCGGTGTTCTTCAAGACCCTGTGGCTGGCGATCCCGGTGATGGTGTTCTCGTTCAACCACTCGCCAATCATCTCGGCTTTCGCCGTCGACCAGAAGCACCGCTACGGTGCCCAGGCCGAAGCGAAAAGCAGCGGCATCCTCGCCGTCGCCCACAGCATGATGGTGCTGACGGTGATGTTCTTCTGCTTCAGTTGCGTGCTGGCCCTGTCCCCCGCTGACCTGGCGGCTGCCAAGGCGCAGAACATCTCGATCCTGTCGTACCTGGCCAACCACTTCCAGACCCCGGTCATCGCCTACGCCGCACCGTTGATTGCGCTGGTGGCGATCACCAAATCCTTCCTGGGCCACTACATCGGCGCCAGTGAAGGTTTCCAGGGCCTGATCGTCAAGAGCCTGCGCGGCCGTGGCCGGGTGATGTCGGCCAACTGGCTGAACCGTGCCACCGCACTGTTCATGATTCTCAGCTGCTGGGCCGTGGCGACTTTCAACCCAAGCATCCTGGGCATGATCGAAACCCTCGGTGGGCCGGTCATCGCGTGCTTGCTGTTTCTGATGCCGATGTATGCGATTCGTCGCGTGCCATCTCTGCGCCAGTATTCGGGCCAGGTGTCGAACGTGTTCGTGGTTGTGATCGGCCTGATTGCACTGTCTGCGATCATCTACTCCGTTCTGCCCTGAAACGGACCGTTGGAGGCTGAGCGGCTGATGCCGCTCATCTGCTCCATGTGGGAGCTGGTGCCCGCTTGCGGCGCCCGCTTGCGGCTTGCCAGCGATAGCGCAGTGTCAGGCGCCGCCGATGCTGGTGGTGCCGGCCCTATCGCGGGCGAGCCCGCTCCCACAGGATGGGGTCAGGCTCGCTGATCTTCAGGTGATCACCCCCGCGGGCATGCCCCTTGCTACGTCACTGCTATCTGCCGACGGTCCGGAACTGCGAACAATTGCGGGCGCAGTCGGTCAATGACTGCACGATCCAATCAAGCGGTGACGCATTATGGACAACCCCTTCCAACTGATTACCGACACCTTTGCCGCCGATTATCAGATCAACCTGAGCATTCAGGGGCTGGACGGCGGCATCATGCTGACCCTGTCCAACGCCGGGCGCATCGTCGCCAAGCGGATGATCAGCGTCGCCCAGCGCAACGATCCGCAGCGTTTGAAACGGCTGGTGCAAAGCATTCAGTTCGGCATCGCCATCGAGCAAGGGCATAGCGCCATGGCTATTCTCGAAGCCATGACCGACAGCGACAACCTCAAGTTGCCGCCGCCGATGGCCAAGGCCGCCCTGCCCCTGTCAGCCCGCCCTTAAAGCTCGCCCTTCTCGACTTCCGGGTGCTCACTGGAGCCGGCACCCACCTTGCGTTGCGGGTGCTCGATCTTCACCGAGGGGAACTGCGAAGAGGCATAACGCACCACCAGGATGGCAAACGCCAACAGCAGAATCCCGCCGCACAGGTAGATGATGCCCACGTCCGGCGGGTTGTGGTGCGACACGTTGGAGATCAGCAGGCGGGTCAAGGCGGTGATCGCCACGTAGATCAGAAACCGCACGGGCATGTGGTTGGTCTTGAAATAAATCCCGACCATCGCCCCCAGTTCCAGGTAGATGAACAACAGCAAGATGTCGTCGATCTTGATGTGTCCCTCTTCGATCATGCCAAGAAATTCCATGACCGCCGCCCAGGCCGTGACCGCGCCAATGGCGAACAGGGCCAGGTAATGGAAGGTTTCGACGAACAGGTTGCCCAGGGTTTCCGCCAGCTCATGCACGTTCTGGCGAATTCGCTCCGCCCAATGGATTTTCACGGTAATTGTTCCTTAGGTCGGTTCGACCGGATGATGCGGGTTCGATATGACTGTTGTTCTGCATGCAGAAAAAAGGCCAGCGGCTGTGATGTGAGATGACGGTGGACCGGGATTGGACACTTTGTGTGTCTGAGCACTGCGCGGAGCATGGCATAGCGCCACCTGACAAACCGTGAAACCGGTCTAGATTAAAAAGCGACTACCCAAAGGACCGGGATTGGCTTATCCTTTCACTGTATATAAATACAGTAGTCGCAATAGACAACTAATGTGAAGGCATGTGAGGTGGTAAATGGCCGTCGAAGTGGTATACCGCAGCAGCCGAGATCTGGAGCGCTTGTTCATGGATAAAGCCGAAGCTGACCGTCATGACAAAATGCTCGAACTCGCCGAGTTTCTGGCACAAGTGCTGCAAAAAGCCGTTCCGTCCCTGACCGAACAGCAAGTGGAAGAAGCCGGTATCTACATGGCGAAGAATCGCGATGTGTTCGCCAAGGCATTCAAGAGCCAGCCGGACGCCCTGACCGAACTGCTCAGCAGCCCTGCCCCGGCTGAAGCAGCGGTCGAGCCTGCTGAACCCGCCGCAGACGTCGAGCCAGGCGAACCCGCCAAGGCTGCCAAACCGGCCAAGGCGGTCAAAGCCGCGAAGTAATTACCGGCAGAATTGAACAGGCCCTGAATCACTGATCCAGGGCCTTTTTCATGCCTGTAGCGATTAGAAGGCGAAACTGGTTTCGGGCATCGCCATCAGCGACTCCGCTCCCGCCAGGACTGCCTCGCGATGGGCACTGGCCCGAGGCAAAATCCGGTCGCTGTAGAACCGCGCACTGTTCAACTTGGCCCGGTAGAACTCGACTTCCTCGGTGCCGGCGGCCATGGCCGCTTCGGCACAGGCTGCCGCCTGCAACCAGAAGCCGGCCAACAGCACATAGGCCGAGTACTGCAGGAAGTCCACGGAGCAGGCACCAATCTCCTGCACATTGACCGCACTGATGGCGATCACGTGAGTCGTCAGCGTTCGCCATTCCAGCACCCGCGTCTCAAGCGCCAGGACCAGCGTGCTCAACTCGCTCGACAAGGCGTGACGGGCGCACCATTGATCCAGTTCGTCCTGCAGCGCAGTGAGCTGTTGGCCGCCATCGGCGAGCAGTTTTCGACGGATGAAATCCAGCGCCTGGATGCCGTTGGTACCTTCGTAGATCTGGGTGATGCGACTGTCGCGCATCAACTGCTCCATGCCCCACTCGCGGATAAAACCGTGGCCACCGTAAATCTGCACTCCGAGGCTGGCGACTTCCTGGCCCATGTCGGTGAAAAACGCTTTGACGATCGGGATTAGCAACGCCGCGCGCTGGCTCGCTTGCTTGCGCGCCTGGGCATCCGGGTGGGCATGTTCCAGGTCCAGTTGCTGCGCGGTGTAGGCCGCCACCATGCGGCAGCCTTCGAGCAGGGTTTTCTGGGTCAGCAACATCCGCCGCACATCGGGGTGGACGATGATCGGGTCGGCGGCTTTGTCCGGCGCGGCAGAGCCTTCCAGCGCTCGCGACTGCAAGCGTTCGCGGGCGTAGCTCAAGGATCCCTGGAACGCCCGCTCGGCAATGCCCAGGCCTTGCAGGCCAACCTGGAAACGCGCGTCGTTCATCATGGTGAACATGCAGGCCAGTCCCTGGTTGGCCGCGCCGATAATCCAGCCGCTGGCACCGTCAAAGTTCATCACGCAGGTCGAGGTGCCCTTGATCCCCATCTTGTGCTCGATGGCCCCACAACTCAGGTTGTTGCGCCGCCCCAGGCCGCCGTCGGCACCGGCGATGAACTTGGGCACCAGCAGCAGGCTGATACCCTTGACCCCCGCCGGGGCGTCCGGCAATCGGGCCAGCACCAGGTGCACGATGTTCTCGGAAAGATCCTGCTCGCCACCACTGATGAAGATCTTGCTGCCGCTCACCGCATAACTGCCGTCCGCCTGGGGTACGGCGCGGGTGCGTAGCAGTGACAGGTCGGTCCCGGCCTGGGGTTCGGTCAGGCACATGGTGCCGGTCCAGGTGCCGCTGACCATTTTTTCCAGGTAGAGGTTTTTCAGCGCCTGGTCACCGTGTTTGTACAGGGCCAGCACCGCGCCTTCGGTCAACCCGGAATACACCCGAAACGACAGGCTGGCGGCCATCAGCATTTCATGAAAACTCGCCGCCACCATCTGTGGAAAACCCTGTCCGCCGTATTCGCTCGGCCCGGTCATGCTGGCCCAGCCGTTGTCGACGTACTGTCGATAGGCCTGGGGGAAACCGTCGGGGGTGCTGACCTCACCGTTGGTCAGGATGGCGCCTTGTTCGTCGCTGTTGCGGTTGAGCGGCGCCACCACCTGCGCGGTGTAACGCGCTGCTTCGTCCAACACGCCATCGATCAGTTGCCGATCAAGGCCGTTACCCAGCAACTCACAATGGGCACTGACATCGAATAGTTCATGCAGGACAAAGCGCATGTCCCGCAAAGGTGCTTGAAAGCTCATCTACGACCCTCCCGTCCATCGGCAAAATTTAGCCAGCCTCTACCTTGCCGAAAAAACCGCGGACGGTCGCAAGCTCGGCGTGACAAAAAATGCTCACCGAGCGGCTCTTGCTGAAAATAGCGCGAACAATACTGGCCCGCCTTGAACACGGGCAGGCATGGGGAATGGGAGCTCAGCGATAAAGCAGGCGTTCCGCCAGTTCGTCCGCCACCCGCGCTGGCGAGCGTTTTTCCGCCTGGGCATGGGCGAAGACTTCAGTCAGGCGCGATCTGATTTGCGACAGATGCCCGGTGATGCTCGACAACTCATCGCCGCGGTGCTTGAGCACCACGTAGATCAGCCCACCGGAGTTGATCACATAGTCCGGCGCATAGAGGATGCCACGCCCCTCCAGTTGGTCGGCGACGCTGAGGTTGGTCAACTGGTTGTTGGCCGAACCGGCCACCGCCGCACAGCGTAACTGCGCCACGCTGTGGCTGTTGAGTACCCCGCCCAGGCCGCAGGGCGCAAGGATGTCGCAGGGGGTGCTGAGCAGTGCCTCGTTGGCAATCGGATGGGCGCCCAACTGCTCCATCGCCAGCTGCACCTTGCCCGGGTCGATATCGCTGACCAGCAACTCGGCCCCCGCGGCATGCAGTTGCTCAGCCAGGGCAAAACCGACATTGCCCAGGCCCTGGATCGCAACGCGCAAGCCTTCCAGGTTATCGCTGCCCAGGCGCGCCATGGCGGTCGCTCGAATACCGGTGAACACGCCCATCGCTGCATGTGGCGATGGGTCGCCTGAGGCGGTGGTGCTGGTGACATGCTGGGTTTGCTGGGCGATGCAGTCCATGTCAGCCACCGAGGTGCCGCTGTCGATGGCGGTGATGTAGCGGCCATCGAGTTGCTCGACACAGCGCCCGAAAGCCTCGAACAGCGCCGCGCGGTTTTCCACATGCGGCGGGCGGATGATCACCGCCACTCCGCCACCCTGAGGCAAGCCCGCCAGGGCCGCTTTATAGCTCATGCCCTGGGCCAGGCGCACAGCATCCGTCACGGCGCTTTCATCGTCGGGGTAGGCAAGGTAACGGCACCCACCCAGGGCAGGTCCCAGGCGGCTGCAATGAATGGCAATCACGGCCTTCAACCCGGTGGCTGGGTCGACGCTCAGGTGTAGAGATTCAAGGCGAGTGCTTTGCATGAGAGCGAACATCGTGGGGCTCCCGAATCACTTCCAGTAGTCGCCAGTATAGGCGCGCGGGCAAAAATTGCTGGAGCGCACCGGAATAAGCAAAGCCCCGCGCCAAGGCTTTCCGGCATAACTTGCACGCCCTCGCGCGCGGCACTGGACGAATGCTTGCGACGGGGCTAAAACGGGGCATTCGCCGGAGATTTCAATGAACCCGCGCCACGCTTTTTTCGCCTGCCTGCAACGCTCGCCCCCGGCGCTTTTTGAAGCAGCGCTGTGGATCGCGGCCGAGCACGATGCGCAGGTGCAACCGCCGGTATTGCTGGAACAGTTCAAGGATCTGGTGCAGCGGGTCAGCAGTGGCCTGCCGATGTTGCCGGTCAGCGAATTGGCGCAACCGCTGCTGCGCCTGCTCAACGACCTGGGTTACCAGCAGGACGAAGCCACCCCGTTGCGTCCACAGGCGGCCTTGCTCAACAAGGTCCTGGAGCGGCGCCGCGGGCAGCCGCTGGCGCTGGGCCTGATCGCCCTGGAACTGGCTCGCCGCCTGGAGATCCCCATGGTCGGGGTCAACTTCCCCGGACACTTCCTGCTACGGGTACCCGGCGCCGATCATCTGCTCGACCCCTGCGGCGGTCGACGCTTGTATCCCAACGATTGCCGGGAGCTGCTGCAACGCCAATATGGCCCGAACATGCCCCTCAACGCCGAGCACCTGCTGACCAGCGAGCCGCTGCAGATGCTCCAGCGCCTGTCACGCAACCTGCGCCAACTGTACCTGGCCAACGACGACTGCATCGGCGCGCTGATCGATGCCGAGCGGGTGCTGGAACTGGGCAATGCCAACGCCAGCGACTACCTGGCCCGCGCCAGCCTCTACCAGCGCCTGGACTGCCCCAACGCCGAACGTTTCGACCTGGAGCACGCCCTGCTGCTCAGCGACGACCCGATCCAGCGCCTGCGCCTGACTGAACGCCTGGGGCATCTGCCACCCAACTCGATTGTGCATTGAAGCGATGGATGGTCCACTGGCGCCCTGGATTTTTTGCGCCACCACGGACGAGGCTGTCATGCACTTACCTTCACCTGCGGAACGTTTCCTGGAAGATTTCCACCAGCGCCGACCTGGCACCACCAGCGTCGCGTTTGCCCACTTGTGCAGCGAACAGCATGCATCGTCCTACGCCGCGCTGGCAGCCACCCTACCGAGCTCGTCCGCCAGCCTGAGCGTACTGGACCTGGCGTGCGGCAACGGCTATCTGCTGGAACTGCTCGAGCAACTTTATCCGCAACGACTGCAGTTGACCGGCGTCGACCTCAGCCAGGCTGAATTGGACGAAGCCCGCGCGCGTTTGCCCGCCAGTGTCAGCCTGATCAAGGAGCGGGCACAGGCGCTGTCGCTCGGCACGGCGAGTGTCGACGTGGTGGTGTCGCATCTGGCACTGATGTTGATGGACGACATTGAGCAAGTGCTCAGCGAAATACGCCGCGTGCTGCGCAAGGATGGCAAGGTTGCGACGATCGTTGGCCGGGGGTTTCTGTTGGGTGCGGTGGGCGAGGCGTATCTGCAGGTATTTCGCCAGGTGGCGCAGCAGGACGCCTTGGCGCATTTACCGATGGGTGATCCGCGCATGCGTACCGAGGAGGGTTGGCGAGCGCTGTTCAGCGCCGACTTCGAGCAGGTGACGGTGCAAGACATCGATGTGGCTTGGCAGCCCGACTTCGCCGAGCTCTGGCAATCACTCAGCGCCACCTACGACGTCGACCGGCTGACACCCGCCGCCCGCGTGCAATTGCAGGAACGATTCAAAACCGCAATCGATCACCTGCCACACACCGACGGCACCTTCGCGACCGGCTGGGGATTGCGCCTGATCCAGGCACACCCCCGCCAGTGTTGAATGCTTGGAGCCGCCGTTACGGAGTATCCGGCTGATTGGCCGGATGGGCCTGGATGAACGCCGGGTGTAGGGCTGCCAGCGCGGCAACCCGGCGAATCCGTGGATAGGCTTCAAGGCTTAAGTTGAAACGCTCGGCTGCATACAGCTGAGGGATCAGGTACACATCCGCCAGCCCCGGTGCGCTGCCAAAGCAGTAGCCCGCGTCGCCGATCAACTGCTCGACGGCCGCCAGCCCCTGGCTGATCCAGTGGCCGATCCACTCCACCACCTGTGGCTCGTCGTGGCCCAGCTGACGCAGCTTGTTGAGCACGCTGACGTTGTGCAGTGGATGAATGTCGCAGCCAATCAACGCCGCCACCGCACGCTCGTGCGCGCGCAGAGCGAGGTTGCCGGATAGCAACGGCACCTGTGGATAAGCTTCTTCCAGATACTCAATGATCGCCGGTGACTGGATCAGCAGCTCGCCTTGATCGGTGCGCAAGGCCGGCACCCGGCCTTGCGGGTTGATCTGCAAGTAGGCCGGCTGACGGTGTTCACCACCTTGTGGGCCGATCAGGTTGACCGCCAGCGCCTGGTAATCCAGACCCTTGAGGGCCAGGGCAATGCGCACCCGGAACGACGAGGTCGAGCGGTAGTAGGTAAAGAGCTCCATTGGCCGATCCTCTCAGCGCGCTGGCAGGATCTTGCCCCGGCATTCGCCGAAGCCGATGGACGCAAAACCGTCACGGCTGCAACGCGCGCGCAGGATGATTTCGTCGCCGTCCTCGAGGAACTTGCGCACTTCGCCGGATGCCAGCTCGATCGGCTTTTTACCGCCCTCGGTGATTTCCAGCAGGCTGCCGAACTGACCGCTCTCAGGCCCCGACAAGGTGCCCGAACCGAACAGGTCGCCGGCCTGCAACTGGCAGCCGTTGACGCTGTGGTGCGCGACCATCTGCGCCACGGTCCAGTACATGTGCTGGGTGTTGCTCAGGGTCAGGCGGTGCGCCGGCAGATTCTGCTCGCGCATGGCTTCGGTCAGCAACAACACTTCCAGTTCGATATCAAAGGCCCCCGCGGCCTGGTCGCGGTTGTCGAGCAGATACGGCAGCGGTTGCGGATCGCCCTGCGGACGCGCCGGCTGGGCAAGACGGAAAGGCTCCAGGGCCTCGGCGGTGACGACCCAGGGCGAGATGCTGGTGATGAAGCTTTTCGACAGGAACGGCCCCAGTGGCTGGTATTCCCAGGCCTGGATATCGCGTGCCGACCAGTCGTTGAGCAGGCAGAAACCGGCGATGTGCTCAGCGGCGTCGCCGATGGCAATCGAGTCGCCCATGGCATTGCCCTGGCCGATCCAGATCCCCAGTTCCAGCTCATAGTCCAGGCGCGCGCACGGACCGAAAGTCGGCTCGCTCTGGCCGGCTGGCAGGGTTTGGCCTTTCGGGCGACGGACCTCGGTGCCGGACGGGCGAATGGTCGACGCGCGGCCGTGGTAGCCAATAGGCACGTACTTGTAGTTCGGCAGCAGCGGGTTATCTGGACGGAACAGTTTGCCGACGTTCTGCGCGTGCTCGATGCCCACGTAGAAGTCGGTGTAGTCGTTGATTCGGGCCGGCAGGTGCATCTGGCAGTCGGCGGCCAGGTGCAGCAGCTTGGCGCCCTGGGCTTCGATCTTGCCGCGCAGGGTGCTGCCTTCGGCCAACAGTTCGAGCAAGCGCTCGCGCAGGGCAACACGGGGGCCCCGACCGAGCTCGAAGAAGGCGTTCAACTGACCGCCACGGGTGGCTTGCACCGCCGTGCGGGCCGCGCCGTCAAACAGGCCGGCGTCGAGCGCTGCCTCGAGGTCGAAAATCTGCTCGCCGATCGCCACACCGCTGCGCGGCGCCGAACCCTGGGTGCTGAACACGCCCAGCGGCAGGTTCTGCAATGGGAAATCCGCGTGGCCGTTGGCACAGGCAACCCAGCTACGAGTGGGGGTGGTCTGGGTCATGGGTTATCTCCGGTTCGGGTTGAAAGTGGCGGGCAGCGAGGCCCAGCAAGCATCGTAAGTGTTTTGCAGTTGCGGGCAATCGAGGGCGAAGCGGCTTGGGCGCAGCACCTGGCTGGTCTCGAACATAAAGGCCATGGTGTTGTCGATCTTGCTCGGCGCCAGCTCGGCGTTGATCGCCTTGGTACAGGTTTCGCCGTCCGGGCCATGGGCGCTCATGCAGCTGTGCAAGGACGCACCGCCGGGCAGGAAGCCTTCGGCCTTGGCGTCGTATTCGCCCTGGATCAGGCCCATGAACTCGTTCATCAGGTTGCGGTGGAACCAAGGTGGACGGAAGGTGTTCTCGGCCACCATCCAGCGTGGTGGGAAGATCACGAAGTCGAGGTTGGCCAGGCCGTGGACGCTGGTCGGCGAGGTCAACACGGTGAAGATCGACGGGTCCGGGTGATCGAAGCTCACCGTACCGATGGTGTTGAACCGTCGCAGGTCGTATTTGTACGGCACGTTATTGCCGTGCCAGGCCACCACGTTCAATGGCGAATGATCGAGCTCGCAGGCCCACAACTCACCGAGGAATTTCTGCACCAGGGTGGTCGGTTGCTGGAGGTCTTCGTAGTGCGCGACCGGGCTCAGGAAGTCCCGCGGGTTGGCCAGGCCATTGCTGCCAATCGGCCCCAGGTCCGGCAGGCGCAGAGGCGCGCCATGGTTCTCCGCCAGGTAGCCACGAGCCTGCGGATCGAGCAGCTCGATACGAAATTTCAGGCCACGTGGCAGCACGGCGATTTCCAGCGGCGCAAGCTCCAGCACACCGAGCTCGGTGGCGATGCGCAAACGCCCCGCCTGCGGTACCAGCAACCACTCGCCATCGGCGTTGAAGAACACCCGCTCCATCGAGCGATTGGCGCCGTAGTGATAGATGCTGATGCCGGCCGGTTTCTCCGACCCCGAGTTGGCCGCCATGCTCACCAGGCCGTCAATGAAGTCGGTCGGCTCGGCAGGAATGGCCAAGGGGTTCCAACGCAGGCGGTTGGGCGTGACCTCGCCCAGCGGGCCACCGGCCAACTGCCGCTCCAGCTTGACGAATGCCGGGTGATTGGCCGAGGGCTGGATGCGGTACATCCAGGTCCGCCGCGCTTCGCTGCGCACCATGGTGAACGCGGTGCCGGAGAACAGTTCGGTGTAGAGGCCGTACGGGGCTTTTTGTGGCGAGTTCTGGCCGACGGGCAAGGCGCCGGGCAGGGCCTCGCTGGAAAATTCGTTGCCAAAGCCTGACTGGTAAGCCAGCGCTGGCGCCGTTGAATCGAGGTTCATGGAGCCTCCTGAACAGGGAGTAGGCCGTGGCCATGGCTCCGCTTCAGAGTTTTGGCACGTCCAGGTTATTTTTATCGTAATTCGATTACGCATAACGTAATTTGATTGGTATTGACCGTCAAGCTATAAAGACGCCCATTCATCTATAGATACGACCCCACCATGGAAAAGCCGCGCGCCACCAGCGACAGCAACGGTAAACAGAAAGTCCGCTCGGCTGAGGTGGGCACCGACATCCTCAAGGCCCTCGCCGAGCTTTCGCCCTCGACCTCGTTGTCGCGCCTGGCCGAACATGTGCAGATGCCGGCGAGCAAGGTGCACCGCTACCTGCAGGCGCTGATTGCCAGCGGTTTCGCCGAGCAGAACGCCGCCACCAATCACTACGGCCTGGGACGCGAGGCCCTGCGTGTCGGCCTGGCCGCACTGAACAGTATGGACGTGCTGAAAGTCGCCGCCCTGCCCCTGTCGGAGCTGCGCGACGAACTGAACGAGACCTGCTTCCTCGCGGTCTGGGGCAACCAGGGCGCGACCGTGGTGCATATCGAGCCGGCGGTGCGGGCAGTCACGGTGGTGACCCAACTCGGCTCGGTCCTGCCGCTGTTGAGTTCGTCCACAGGACTGGTATTCAGCGCCTACCTGCCCCACCGCGAAACCGCCGAGTTGCGTGAGCAGGAAGTCGGCGCAGCCCAGTCCCATCCACTGGCCAGTGAACTGGCCTACGCCAGTTTGTGCGAACAGATTCGCGGACGCGGCCTGCACCATGTGCACGGTTTGCTGATGCCGGGGGTGGATGCGCTTTCGGCACCGGTGTTCAACGCAGTCGGGCAGGTCGCCGCAGTGCTGACCATCGTCGGGCCGACCTCATTGTTCCATGCCGACGAAAACGGCCCGGCCGCCCAGCGCCTGCTGGCCGCGACTCGGGCCGTAAGCTGGCGCATGGGGCATGACGGCGGCACCCACCCGGCCTGAGCTCAGGCGAAAAAGCCCAGCGCCTTGGCCTTTGCCACGGCCTGGGTGCGCCGCTCGACCGCCAACTTGCCGTTGATCCGCCGGGCGTGGGTCTTGACCGTGTGCAGGGAAATGAACAACTGCTCGGCGATTTGCAGGTTGGAGTTGCCTTGGGCGATCAGGCTCAGCACTTCTATTTCGCGCTGACTCAGGGGATTGTCGCGAACGCACGCCGGCGCCGGCTCCGGTGTTGTCGCCTGGGCCTGCGGCGCAACAAACAAGCACGGCAGGCTGCGTTGCAACTCTGCCAGTGCCTGATGCAGGTTGCAGCGTTCGACCAGCACCTGCGCAGCCTGCAGCGCCGCCCTGGCCTCGACGGGCTGGCCCGACAGCCACGCCACCTGCGCCACGCTCAGTTGCAGCACGGTTTCCAGCCCCAGCATCCCGCATTGACGCGCCTGCAGCAGTTGGGCATTGAGCTGCGCCAACGGCTGTGAGGCCTGGTGCAGATACACCTGGGCGACGACCAACAGGTATTCCAGGCGCGGAATCAGTTCCAGGCTCGCCGGCGGGGCCTGTCGGGCCTGCGGTCCGTGGTAATGGCGCAGCACCCGGGTCAGGGCTTCGTGAGCCAGTTCCGGGCGCCCCTGTTGCAGCCAGAAGTGGCTGCTGACTTGCAGCAGTACCCCGCGATACACCGTGTCGGGAATATGCCGGCGCTGCATCATGCGTTCGGCGTCGCGCAAATGGATAAAAGCCTGGGCGAAATCCCCCTGGTTGGCGGCCACCTGCGCCAGGCCCAGGTACCCATACAGCACGCGTTTGTCGTGATTGCGCAAACAGGCCTCGAGCCCGCTTTCGAAAAACTCGATGGCCCGAGCCTCCTGCCCCTGGCACAACGCCAACCGACCGCGCCGCAGGGCAATTCGCCCCAGCAACGGGGTGGCGGACCTGGCGTGCTGGCACAGCAACTGGTGAATGCCGCTCAACAGGCTTTCCGCGCGATGGGGCGCACCGCGCTGCTCGAGCAACTGCGCGTGATCGAGCTCCAGCAGGCCCTCGAACAGCAACGCGCCCTGGGCTCGCGCCAGGCACAGCGCCTCGCGATTGAGCGCCTGCGCGACATCCAGCTCGCCACGCAGCAAGGCCTGTTGGGTCAGGCCGGATAAACACAGCAAGCGAGCGGGCCAGGCGCTGACCGGCAGGTCCTCCAGGGCTTCGAGAAAATGCCCGCGGGCCGGCGCCATCCGCCCCTGCAGGTGCAGCAGCCAACCCTGTTGCGCCTGCCACCGCGCCACCAGTTCGCGCTGCTGTGCGGCGGACGGTTGCGGCGCAAAACGCGCCATGTGCTCGATGCACAGGCCGGCCTCTTCAAAGCGCCCGGCAAACAGCAAGGCAGCCGTGATCAACCCGACCAGTTGCGCACTGCACAGCAGCAAGTCGGCGCCTTGCTGCTCATACAGGCGCAGCAACAACACCACGTTGTGCTGCTGGAACAAGTGTTCGAAGCCAAAGTGCTGCAACAGGCTGACAGCCATTTCGTATTCGTCGGCCAACAACGCCTGTTCGAACGCCGCCTGCCAGTCTTGCCCAGCGACGAACCACTGGCAGGCCCGTCGATGCCATGAGCGACCGGCCTCCCAGGCCTCATCGCGCACCAGTTGCGCCACCGGTGCAAAGACCTGCAGCCACTCGGCGGAGTCTTCCCAGGGTTCGATGAAACACCCCAACTCCTGCAGGGTTCGCATCAAGTGCCCACCCTCGCCCGCGCCGAACAAATGCTCGCACAACCCCAGGTTAAATCGCGGCAGATGGGCCAGCACTCGCCAGGCTTCGACCCACTCCGGTGCCAAGCCGCTGAACAGCTCATGCTGCAGGTAATCAAGCATGATCGCCGAGCGCCCCTCCTTGAGCTCGCTGGCACTGCGGCCGTTACCATCTTGCAAAGCCACGCGCACGCTGGCACACCAGCCACCGCTGCGCTGGAAGATCCGTTCGCTGGCATTGGCGCACAACGAATGGGGAAGCTGGACGATCAATTGCTGGATTTCGCCACGACTGAACGCCAGCTCGGGGCCGGCGCCCTCGTACAGGTCATCGTTGAGCAATAAGCGTGGCCAGTTGCAGTGCGGCCGCCTACGCCCACCCAGCCACCAGGTCAGGGCCGGGCTGCTATGGGTCAACAGGCGATCGAGCAGGGCATCGAGCTGCGGGGCGGGCACACGGCAGTAGTCATCCAGAAACAACCAGGTGGGTGTCTGCCAACGAGCCAGGCAGGCCAGCAACTGCGCCTCGTTGTCGACCACCAACCCGAGTGCCTGGGCCACCGCCCGAGAAAACTCCTCAGGACTCGAGGCGACCCCATTCAACGCCAGCCAGTGCACCGTACACGTCGCCGGGGCCTGCAACAGGCACTCGGCGAACAACGCGCTCTTGCCGCTGCCTGCCGGCGCGCAGAGCAACCTCACCCGGGCGGGCGAGGTCAGCAACGGCTGCGCCAGACGCTCGCGGCGTACGTGCAGGGAAGACAGGCGGGGCAGGAATCCCGGGCGGTCCAGACAGTGCGTCATGGCGGTCATTGCAGCGGACCTTTTTATATTTGTGAACCCACCCTAGCCCTCTCTCGCGGCCTTGTTGAGAAACATTCAGAAGGCTGATTGCTAGCCATAAAAAAACGACCCAGAGGTTAACGCCGATCAATCAGGGCGACAGCTCGCACCAGGTGCCTAGCTCGCTTGAATGACTGGCATCAACCCGTGGGTCGTCCTCGCCACAGTGGCCTTAACGCACGCCTTCAGCGCGCAATGCCGCTGGTGTGTAGTCCGCCGCCTTGGCATCGAAGCCGAAGACGAAGCTGTGCTTCTCTTCGTTTTTCATGCCCAGGGCGATGTAGCGGCCGGCGATGATGTCGTACAGCGCTTCCAGGGTGTACGCCTGGGCCTGGTGATCGTAGTAGTACTGGGAATGTCCTTCCGCCACACGCCACAGTTGGCCGCGACCGTCGTAGTGGTCGACCAGCGCCACCTGCCAGCTGTCTTCATCGATGTACATGTGGCGCTTGGCGTAGATATGCCGTTCGTTGGGTTTGACCGTACCGACCACTTCCCAGACCCGGTGCAGTTCATAACGCGTCAGGTCCTGATTGATGTGCCCGGCCTTGATCACGTCGTCGTATTTCAGGCTCGGCGAATCGAGCTTGTAGCTGTTGTAGGGGATATAGACTTCTTTCTTGCCGATCAGCTTCCAGTCATAACGATCCGGCGCACCGGAGAACATGTCGAAGTTGTCCGAGGTACGCAGGCCATCAGCGGCCGTGCCCGGTCCGTCGTAGGCCACTTGTGGCGCACGACGCACGCGACGCTGGCCGGCGTTGTAGATCCAGGCCAGGCGCGGTTCCTTGACCTGGTCGAGGGTCTCATGGACCAGCAGCACGTTCCCCGCCAGGCGCGCCGGCGCGGTCACCGACTGCTTGAAGAAGGTCAACACGTTGGCGGCTTTTTCCGGGTCCAGGTCCTTCATCAACTGGGGTACGGCGATTTCTTCTTCAAAGCGAATCGGCGTGTAGGCACCGTTGGTCTGCGGTGTCACCTGGGTGATGATGCGCTTGAGGTTGCCACCGTGGTAGCGGGTGATGTGGTTCCACAGCACCTCGACCCCGTTCTTCGGAATCGGGAAGGCGTAGTAGCGATTACCGGTGAAGTTGGCCAGGCCATTGCCGTCGTTGATGCTGTTCACGTTCAACGCGCTGCGCTTGGCCGACTCGTAGATCTCGGGCGGCACGGCCACGGTACGGTGGGTCGGGTAGACGGGAATCCGGTAGGTCTCGGGGTAGCGCTTGAACATTGCCACCTGGCCGTCGGAGAGCTTGGCCTTGTATTTGTCGACGTTGGCCGCGGTGATGGTGAACAGCGGTTTTTCACTGGCGAACGGGTCGGCCAGGAAACCCTTGCTGTCGACCGCACCGGCATTTTTGGGAATGCCGCCGGTCCAGGCCGGGATCGAGCCGTCGGCATTGCCGGCCTTCTCCGCGCCCAGCGGGGTCAGGGTGGTGCCGAGTTTGTTGGCTTCTTCCGGCGACACTGCCGCCATCACGTTGGCCGCCAGCAGGCTCAGGGCCAGGGCACCGCATTGCAGAATCATCTTGCGCATAAGGTCATCCTTTTCAGCCAGATCAGAAGTTCACGCCGAAGCTCAGGGCCAGGAAGTCGCGGTCTTCGAGGGTGTTGTAGTCGCCCCCGAAAAAGTCGGTGTAGCTCAGGCTCGCGGTGTAGGTGTTGCGATAGTCGGCATCGACCCCGACGCTGATCGCCTTGGCGCCCTCGTTGAACAATCCGTTGGGGCCATAACCGGCAACGTCGTGGGACCAGGACAGGTTGGGCTTGAGGTTGATCCCGCCGATGACGTTGGCGTAATCGAGGATGGCCCGTGTGCGGTATCCCCAGGAGGTGGAGGTGACAAAACCTCCGGTATCGCCGCCAAACCCGTACTGGCCGTAGACCGAGTCCCGGCCATAACGCAAGGTGCTGCGCGACTCCAGGCCGCCGACCCGCACGACTGCCGCCTCACCGACCAGGGTCAGGCGTTGGGCGCCGAGGACCTGGTCAAAGAAGTGGGTCAGGGTGCTTTGCACCTGGGTCACTTCCTTGCGCCGATAGCCTTTGTTGTCGGCCCCCGGGGTGGTGCTGATCGGCGACGCAGCGCCGCCGGCAATCGGGTTGAGCAAGGCCAGGGTCAGGTCATTGGTACTGACCTGGACCGGTGCGTTGGGCCGATAGCTGATTTCCCCGGTCCAGGCCGTGCCGGTGGGCAAGGTGGTGGAGAAGCTGGCGCCGTACAGGCGAATGTCTTCCGGATAGTCGAGATAGTACTGGCCGCGGCCGAGCATCACGCTTTGCGCCAATCCCGAACCGGTGCCGGGCGCGATGGCATTGGCGGTGCCGACGATGCCCGGTAATGCCGACAGGGTCGAAAGGCCCGCCGTGACAGTGCCGACCGTGGGCGTGCGGCTGTGGTAGTTCATGAAATACAGGCCGTACTCGGTGTCGTCGCCGAGCCAGCGCAATGCGGTGCCCCATTGCCCGGAATCACGCGCATCACGGTCGCCACCCCGTGGCACCACCACCCCTTCGCGAGTCACTTCGAAGCCTTGGCCAAATGCCGCAGCAACCGGTTGCAACGGAGCGATCGCCGGGTTGGCCACCGTGTAGTTGTTCACGCAACCATCGGCTACCACATCGTTGCCGAAGAAGGTCCCGCAGTTATCCACAACCGTCTGGTCCCATTCCAGTTGATAAAAACCTTCGACGGTCAACTGGTCGGTCAGGCCCTGGGTGGCAAACAGCATGTTGACCGGGATCAGGCCCTCCTTGATTTCGGCACCCGGGCGCCGGAATGCCGAGACGTCGACCGGGTTGATGCTGTTGATCGAGTTGCCAATGAAGGTGCTTTCGCCCCAACTGACCACCTGTTTACCGGCGCGCACGGTGCCTGGCAGATCGGCGATGGAATAGTTGTGGTAGACGAACGCATCGAGGATCTGCCCACCGGAGGATTTGGCGCCTTCCTTGCGATTGGTGTCGCTGATGTCCTTGAACGGCCGGCTTTCGTCCTTGAGCTCGAAGTCGTACCAGTATTTTCCGCGGACAAATACCCCGGTGTCGCCATACTTCAGTTCCAGGTCGTGGATGCCCTTGAAGATCTTCGAAAAGGTCTCACCCTTGCTGAAGTTCAAGCGACCATCGTCACCGGTGGAGGACTGTCCGGAGCCTCCGTTGACCGTACCCACCAACGCATCATCGGCATCGCGCATGCCCCAGCTCGCACCAATCGACAGCGACGAATCGAATGTCCCCTCGATTTCGCCAATGTTGAATTCAACTGCCTGCGCCTGGGCACAGCAGCCCAAGGCAACCGCGACGGCCAGCGTCTGCGGCGTGAAGATGGCGCGCATTGTTGTTTTTGTCATGCGTCTTCCCCGGTGAGTGACTTGAAGGCCCCACCCTACTGCTGCCCGCCGGGAGCGATAAGCGCACCAAGGAGGTATTCGTGGTGTCGCTCCAAAGGATGAATGCCCGCACGGGGCAAGGCTTTGCGCCGGGCATGGGCCGGCTGGATGAGGGGTTATCAATCAAACCGATGATCCGGGCAACTGTTGCCGATGGCGTAACAGTGCATGTCTTGAAACGCTATTTTTCCTTTGCCAAGAAGGACTTATTCTAATCGGGCTTCCACGGCAACAAGCCTCGAAGCCCCGCCAGCCGAGTGTGAATTGCCCACTTGAGCGGCGAACTGTTCAGATGCACCGAATGCCCATCATTCAGTTCATCACCCTGGGTTCACTGACGTTGATTTGTAGCTCCTTGATCTAACGTCTTACTTTGGCCGCTGCGTTTGCAGCGGCCTTTTTTATTGGAATTTTTTTACATGGCAGGTAGCGAAGGCTTCCTACAAAACAACAAGAAAGCCACTACAAAACTCGCTTACAGGCGCTGCTACCTTGCTCTGAATGGACGATTACGATTCACACAACAAGGTAGTTAAATCATGTTCCCAACCAACAACAACTATCGCGCAAAGGCTTATAACAGCCGCATTCGCTTCTTGGTCCTGCATTACACCGCCGCCAACTTTGCCAGTTCGATTGGCGCACTGACCGGGCCCAATGTCAGTGCCCACTACCTCGTTCCGGATATCAGCGACATTACCTATATCAAGGCCGGCTTCAGCGACCAGCAGATCTTCGGCCTGGTCGATGAAAACCAACGGGCCTGGCATGCCGGGGTCAGCCAGTGGGCTGATCGCAGTAACCTGAACGACACCGCCATCGGCATCGAAGTGGTCAACCAGGCCACCGACAACCAGGGCAAGTTCACCTTCCCGCCGTATCACCCCCAGCAAATAGCCGCCATTGAGCAACTGGCAAAAGACATCCTCAAGCGCTACCCGGACATCACTCCGCGTAACGTCGTGGGCCACTCCGACATTTCCATCGGCCGCAAAAGCGACCCCGGCGCGGCATTCCCCTGGCATGCGTTGTACTTGAAAGGTGTGGGGGCCTGGTTCGATGAGCGACAGCGCGACGCCTTCCTGCGCCAATACAAGGATTCAGGAGTGCCGAACCGTGCGACGTTGCTGGACCAGTTCAAGAAGTATGGCTACAACACTTCGCAAGCCACTAACGAGTCGGGCTTCCAGCAACTGGTGCGGGCGTTTCAGTTGCACTTTCGTGCCGAGAAGTATGACGGCGTGATGGATGCACAGACCGCAGCGAATCTGGCGGCACTGGTGCGTAAATACATGCCTTGAGTAATCCTTTCAGTCCGAGCGCAAGCCGCCAGCCTTGCGCTCGAGTCCTGCCCGATTACAACGAATACTTCTGCAAATTGCCCATCATTTCCTTCAGAGCCTCAATGTTGTCCTTGGGGTGCGCCGCCCCTTCGAAATCGCAAATCTGCTGCCAATGCGCCGCCACATCCTCAGGCGAGAAACCCTCCCGCGGATCAAACCCCGCCCCCAGGCTGCGCTCCCATCGCACTTTGCCCATCCAGCCGCCGCCGACTTCAAACAGCCCCGAGGTTTCCTGGCAGTTTTCGCTGGCCAGGTACACCACCAGCGGGCTGACCAACTCCGGCTTAAGTTGCTCGAACACTTGCGGCGGGATCAGGCCTTCGGTCATGCGCGTGCCGCCGGTAGGGGCGATGGCGTTGACCAGGATATTGTTCTTGCGCCCTTCGATGGCCAGGGTCCGGGTCAGGCCATAGAGCCCGAGCTTGGCCATGCCGTAGTTGGACTGGCCGAAGTTGCCGTAGATACCCGAGGTGGATGCGGTGAAGATCACCCGCCCGTAGTTTTGCTCGCGCATGTGCGGCCAGGCGGCGCGGGTGACTTTGTAGGCACCCTCGACATGCACCCGGTACACCAGGTCCCAGTCGCTGTCGTCCATTTTATGGAAGGTCTTGTCCCGCAGGATTCCGGCGTTGTTGACCACCACATCGATCCGGCCAAAGGCATCAAGGGCGTGCTGGACGATTTTTTCGCCATCGGTCACCGAGTCATGGTTGGCCACGGCAGTGCCGCCGGCCTCACGAATCTCTGCCACCACGCGGTCGGCGGCCGAGGCGTTGGCGCCTTCACCCTGCGCGGAACCACCCAGGTCGTTGACTACCACCCGGGCACCCTGCCTGGCGAACAACAGTGCATGGGCCCGTCCCAGGCCGCCGCCCGCACCAGTGACGATCACGACTTTATCTTCGAAGCGCACAGACTCATTCATTACCCAACTCCAGCAGGCCAAGGACAGTGAGGCCGAGTGTCAGGCACGAGGCCTGGGCTCACAATCAACTGGGCTGGGGCTGAATGGTGCGCGATAAGGCACGGGGATGATTGCACGGCAGGCGCTCATCGATCCGCAAGGCCTGGTTAGCTGGAAGTCACCTCAGGAACAGGCAATTTTCAACGCCGGGGAGTCCTGCTGATCACGAAACGCCAAGTAGTGCTTGAGCACCTGCACCGGGGCTTCGATCTGTGGGTAATGACCAATCCCGGGCAAGAGCACGGTATCGGCATCTGCGATCAATTGCCGATAACGCTCGACCATGTGGGCACCGGAAACCGGGTCGACTTCGCCGTCGATCACCCGCAACGGTACTTCGCCCGATTGCATGGCTTTGAGCCAGCGATCGCGCTGTACGCGGCGCTGGGGCACGTACTGGATCAGCTTGTGCATGATCCGCGTCCCGCGGTTGTTGTCGATCAGGCTCCAGAAATCGTCCAGCTCGCTTTCGCTGGGCCGAGTCTGCGGGCCGAAGATCTGCCGGAAGCTCTTGACCAGGGCATCGCGGGTAAAGGCACGACCGATCATCCAGCCCAAGGGGCTGAGCAACAGCTTCTGCATCAGTACCGGACGGTGCGTCTCGGGAAACAGGCCGCCATTGAGGAACACACAGCTGGCGATGTTGCTGCGCGCCTCAGGGTGCCTGGCGAGCAACTCCTGGGCGACGCTGTCGCCATAGTCATGGGCCAGCAGGTGCACCGGTTGATCGATGCCCAGGTGTGCCAGCAACGCCTGCTGCAAGTCGGCCTGCTCCAGCAGGCAGTATTCATGGCCCACGGGTTTGGCCGAATCGCCGAAGCCCAGCATGTCGCAGGCAATCACCCGATAACGCTGGGCCAGGGGCTGCCACAGGTAGTGCCAATCCCAACTGGCGGTAGGAAAACCGTGGATAAGCAGTAAGGGCTCACCCTGTCCGGCCACCCAGTAACGAATGGTCTGACCCCGGAATACAAAGCTCTGGCCGCGTTTGCGCCAGACGCACAGTGGAATCTCGGCGAGTGGCATTAGAGTTTATAACCCGGGTCTTGTTTATCGAGTTTACGCAGCAGCGCCGGCCAGGCCAACGCGCCTCCCATTCCTTGTGCACTTTTGGTCACGCCGGCAATCATCGCCTTGGCCCCCGCGAGGATCTGCGGCTCGATGCTGATCAGCTCGGCGCCACCGTTCTGCGCCAGCACCTGGATATCGCAGGCCCGCTGGAAGGTAAACATCATCAGAAACGTATCGGCGATGGTGCCGCCACAGGTCAACAACCCATGGTTGTGCAGCATCAGGAAATTCTTGTCACCGAGGTCGGCCTGCAACCGCGCCTTTTCCTCGTGATTGAGCGCCACCCCTTCGTAGGCGTGATAACCCAGGCTGGAAAGGACAAACAAGGATTGCTGGCTGATCGGCAGCACGCCTTGTTTTTGCGCCGAAACGGCCACGCCAGCTGCGGTGTGGGTATGCAGGACACAGACCACATCGTGACGCACTTCGTGCACGGCGCTGTGAATGGTGTAGCCGGCGGGGTTGATCTCGTAGGGACTGTCCATCAGCTTGTTGCCGGCCTGGTCAACCTTGACCAGGCTCGAGGCGGTGATTTCGTGAAACATCATGCCAAACGGATTGATCAGGAAATCTTCGGTGCCTGGGACCTTGGCCGAGATATGCGTGAAGATCAAATCATCCCAGCCATGTGCGGCTACCAGGCGATAACAGGCGGCCAGGTCCACTCGGGCCTGCCACTCGGTGGCACTGACCTGGTCTTTCACGCTCTGGCTTGACTGCACGGGGGCTACGCTCACGGCAAGGACCTCTGGTTTTTATTCTTTTGGGGGTGTCAAAGCAGTCTAGTCAGCTGCCGGGATTCGGGTAGTTGCATTGGCAGCCAGCTTACTGACCCAACGAGTCAGTTGGCTTTCAAGCAAAATCCACTGTGCAGTGAGTCACAGTATGTGCGTCAGCAATGGCGCCGCGAACAGGTTCATCAAGCCCGTCAGGACCATCACCAACCCCGCCACCGAACCTTCTTCGCCGCCCACCTCATGGGCGCGACTGACGCCGGCGCCATGGGCCCCGACCCCGAACAACGCGCCACGGGCCAAGGCGCTGCGCAGTGGCAACCACTTGAGCAGGATCCCGCCGAGCATGGCGCCAAACACTCCGGTGAACATGACGAACACCGCCGTCAGCTCCGGTACGCCCCCCAGGTCGTGGGCCAGCGGCATGGCGAATGGCGTGGTGATCGAACGAGGCAGCAGCGACAGGGTCACCGAACTGTCCAGCGCCAGGAGCCGAGCCAGGCCAAACGAGCTACCCATCGACGCGGCGCTCCCGGCCAGCATCCCCACCAGCAACGCCGACCAATGCCGCGCCAGCAACTGACGCTGCTGCCAGATCGGCACCGCGAACGCCACGGTGACCGGCCCCAGCAACGCCATCAACCAATGGGTATTTTGCGCATACTCGCTATAGGCCGTGTGCAGCGGTACCGCCACCAGCAGCAACAGCACGGGCACCAGGATCAGCGGCGACACCAGGTAACGTCCGCTGCGTCGATACAGCCAGCGACTCAATACATAAGCGGCCAGGGTAAAGACCAACCAGAACAGCGGCATCCACTCACTTCTCATGAGCCAGCCTCCAGCGGCAGACCCATTCGACCGTGAATGCCGTCACCAGCATGACCAGCAGGGTACTGAGCGCAATCACCACGAGGATCCGCCAACCTTCATCGCGCAATAGGCCGCCATAGTCGAGCAAACTCATCAAGGCTGGAATGAAGAACAGCAGCATCTCGGCCATCAACAGCCCGGCCCCCATTTGCAACGCCGCCGGCTTGACCCACCCCAGGGCAAATACCAGCAGCAACAATGCCAGGCCCATCACCCCGCCCGGGATCGGCCAGGCCAACCATATGGCCAACTGGCATCCGAGCAGATAAATAGCCGACAACACCAGCAGTTCAGCGAGCAGGCGGGCGAGTTTTTTAACGCGTGTTACGTTCATCGGTTGGCTCCTCACAGGAAGCCATTTTAAAGAGCGGGCTGTCATCACCGAAGCGAATTGTTAGACTCAAGACTATTCCAAAATGGAATCAGATCATGGAATTCAAACAACTGCGCAGCTTCATTGAAGTCGTTCATCAGGGCGGCTTCACCCAGGCCGCCAAGACCTTGCACATCAGCCAATCGGCGGTCAGCAAACAAGTGGCACAGCTGGAGCACAGCCTGGGCACGCTACTGCTTGAGCGACTGGGGTCACAGGTGCGGTTGACGGCGGCCGGCACGGTGGTCCTGCAACGCGCCGAGGGTATGCTGCGCTTGCGCAATGAACTGCTCAGCGAACTCGACGACCTGAGCGACCTGCGCCGTGGCGAACTGCGCCTGGGCCTGCCGCTGCTGGGCAGCGATGCGCTGTTCGCTGGTTTGTTCGCCGAGTACCGGCGGCGTTATCCGAACATCAGCGTGCAGTTGCTGGAAGGCGGCAGCCTGAACATTGAGCAGGCAGTGCTCAGCGGTGAACTGGAACTGGGCGGCAGCCTGCTGCCCCAGGACCCGCAGTTCGCCTGGCAACCGTTCTGCGACGAACCCCTGGATGCGCTGCTGGCGGCGGACCATCCATTGGCCGGCAAGACCAGCCTGCGCCTGGAAGAACTGGCCGACACTCCGTTCCTGCTGTACCAGCGCAGCTTTGTACTCAATGAACGCTTGCTGCAGGCGTGCCAGCAAGTGGGCTTTACCCCCAAGGAGGGCGGGCGTAGCGGGCAGGCGGATTTTCTCGTGGCCCTGGTGGCCGCGGGACAAGGCGTGGTGCTATTGCCACGGGTGGTCGCCCGCGGGCTGGTCCGCCCGGGCGTGGTGCGCCTGGGATTGCAGGCGCCCCGTGAACTGCGCTGGGATATCGCGTTTATCTGGCGTCAGGGCGCCTATCTGTCGAAAGCCGCCCAGGCTTGGCTCGCGTTGTTGCGCGAGTTTCCGGTCAGCCGCGCAGAGCCGTGATCAACTGCTCCAGCCAAGGCTCGGCATCACTTTCCGGGGTCACGCTTTCACTGGCGTCCAGGCGCAGCATTGGCAGCACTTCGCGCACACCCAGTTCGCCGAACAATTCACGCAGTTGTTCACCGCCGCCACAAAAAGTATCGCCGTAGCTGGCATCGCCCAAGCCGATCACCGCCCCGGGCAAGCCACGCCAGGCGCCTGGCAGTTGATCACGAATCATCGAATACAGCGGTTGCAGGTTATCCGGCAACTCGCCCATGCCAGTGGTGGAGGTCACCGCCAGAAAGGCTTCGGGGGCAAATGCCTGAAGTTCGTCGAGGGTGGCACGCGGGTTATACAAGGTCTGAAAACCTGCCGCGTCGAGAAGTTTCGACGCGTGCCGGGCAACTTCTTCTGCCGTGCCGTACACCGAGCCGGAAATGATGGCGACTTTCATCAAACTGATCCTGCACCTGAGTCAAAGACCGAGATCTTAACAGCAGACGACAAAAAACCGCGATTGACTCTCATCGACACCGAGGGCAAGTGGACAGCCGAGCAGCCTGTCTTAGAATGCAACGCATTACACAACACAGAAAGGACTCGCCCGATGATCAATGCGCAATTGCTGCAACTGGTGATCAACGCTTCAAACGACGGCATCGTGATCGCAGAAAAGGAAGGCGAAGATAACATCCTGATTTACGTGAACCCGGCCTTCGAAAAGCTCACCGGCTACAGCGCTGACGAAATCCTCTATCAGGACTGTCGTTTTCTCCAGTCTGGCGATCGAGACCAGGCCGGCTTGGCACCGATTCGCGAAGCCCTTCAAAGTGGCGGATCCTGTCGAGAGATCCTGCGAAACTATCGTAAGGATGGCACTCCATTCTGGAATGAGCTGTCACTTTCAACGGTCTACAATGAGAATGACAAGCAGACCTATTTTGTCGGTGTACAAAAAGATGTCACCACCCAGGTCAAGGCGTTGCAGCGCGTGGCGCAACTGGAGGCTCAGTTGGCAGCCGCTCAGGCTGAGTTGCAGGCAATGAAAACGACCAACGGTCAGAACCTGTAAGCGAATTAGCGGTCACTAACTACAATCACCAGTGACTTTGTAACTATATCTTTCGAGCTAGCCATGCAGCACGATGCCCTCCTCACCCAGGATGAGCTGGATTTTATCCAGACCATGCAACATAACCCGCAGCTCAACGTGCGTGATGCGACGTCGAGCCTGCTGGTTAATGGGGGTTCGCAAATCCGTGACCTGCTGACACGCCTGGCGGCCAACGAACAGGTGACTATCCAGGCACAGTTCGAAAACCAGCAGATGACCTTCCCGCTGCACCTGGTGGAAGATGAGTTCCATGCGCTGCATCTGCGCCTGGGCGTACCGAGCATTTATGAAAGCGGGCCGAAGGTGCGACCTTGGCGCCTGCCCCTGGAAGAGCCGGTTGCCCTGGAAAACGCCAAAGGCCAGGCGGGTACACTGTGGGTCCACGAAGTGTCGTTCAAGGGCATCTTGCTCGAGGTGCGCAACCGGACCAAACCGCCGAAGAGTTTCGCACTGTGGTTCAGCCCTTCTGGTTATGAGCGCATTGCCTTGCGCGGCACTTTCGAGCGGCAGACCGAGCAGGGTTATTACGCCTACCAACTCAACCAAGGCAACTCGGTCGAAACCGAGCGCCTACGCCAGTACATCCTTCAGCAACATCGCCTGACCCACCCCGCCATGCACGTCTGAATTTCAGGTATCCAGCGTTCCGCCAAGAAAATGCTGCAGGCGCTGGCGCATCAGGCCACCTTCATTGCCCAGGCAACCGATAGACGAACCGGCCAGGCTGTCCTGCGCCAGCTCCGACGCATCGCCGCACAACAACAGACGACACTGCAGGCTCATCGCCAGCCGATTCAGACGCCGGGCAAAGTCAGCGGCCGGCGCCCGATTGGAAACCAGCACCAGCACCTCGGGCCGGATTTTCTCACAGACCAGGGACAGCTCCTCGAAAGGCTTGCCCAGCGCCAGTACCCGGACGCCCACCGCGCCACCGCTCAGGAACAATGCCGCCAGCAGCAGCTCCAGTTCATGGCAATGGCCTTCGATTGCCGCCACCGCAGCCCGAACCGGCTGTGAGCCGCGCAACATAATCAGTCGTTGCAACACCCGTGACCGCAGGAAGGCGTCGAGCATCACCCATTCACTGGTTTGCCCGAAGGTCTCTTTTTGTTGCAGCGCCTGAGTCCACAGCGGCATAAAAATGTCCTGGAACACCACATCCAATGAATAAGTGGAGAACACTTGGCCGTAGATCCGCGCCAGTTCCAGATCATCATAATTGCTCAATGCCGTGCGAATCTGGACCTGCCACTGGACATAGTCAGCCTGGACCAACGGGTCCGGAACAATGCTCGACAGCGCCTGCGCGGCCTGGCTCCTGGCCAGAAGCCGGCCGATCTTGCTGACCGCCACCCCCCGAGCGATCCAGCTCAGAATGCTGCGAATCTGCTCGATATCGGTCAGGGAATACAGTCGATGCCCGCTTTCGGTGCGCACTGGCTGGATCAAACCGTAGCGTCGCTCCCAGGCACGCAACGTCACTGGGTTCACGCCGGTCAGGCGTGCCACTTCACGAATGGGGAACATTTGCGCTTGGCTGGTGGCATCAACAGCCTGCAACGGCTCGGAAGACTCAGTGATGACGGGCATCGGTGCGTAGACATCCATTTCAAGTTGGATCCATTTTATCGCGCAAGCATGGACGATGTTCAAGTATTGCCTGATCGACGAAGGTCACTGGCGTATTTCGCAAAATCAGGAATAATCCTTGCTTGTTGTAACCCAGCCCTCCACCCCGGGCTGAGTTTGGCGTGCCTCCTACCCGGAATCGCGCCCCCGTTTTATGGAGATACATAATGTCTACCTCACCTGTCACCTTGATGGTGGCGCGCCGCGTTGCCAGCGGACGCTATCAGGAACTGATCGCCTGGTTGCGCGAAGGCGAACAACTGGCCACTGACTTTCCCGGCTACCTGGGCTCCGGCGTACTCGCTCCGCCGCCTGGTGATGACGAATTCCAGATCATTTTCCGTTTCGCCGACGAACCGACCCTGCACGCCTGGGAGCACTCCGCCTCGCGCACGGCCTGGCTAGGGCGTGGCAGCGAACTGTTTGCCCATCCTTCGGAACATCGAGTCAGCGGCATCGATGGCTGGTTCGGCGCCGCCGGCCAGCGTCCACCGCGCTGGAAACAGGCCGTCGCCATCTGGCTGGCATTCTTTCCGGTCTCGCTGCTGTTCAACTTTGTCCTGGGCCCATTGCTCAGCGACCTCGACATGCTGCCCCGGGTGTTCATCAGCACCCTGGCCCTGACCCCCTTGATGGTCTATTTCTTCATCCCGCTGTCGACTCGCCTGCTGGCCAGTTGGCTGAGCAGCACGCCCGCACCGTCGTTGCCGGCCGAGGCGACTGCGCAAAACCGCTAAAAGGGGCATGGCTCGTGCAGTCGCTGGTATAGTTTTGCCATACCCGCGATGCGAGCCATTCATGACCTCCTCCCCCGCCCCGATCCTCATCACCGGCGCCAGCCAGCGCGTCGGCCTGCATTGCGCGCTGCGGTTGCTGGAGGCCGGGCAGCCGGTGATCATCAGCTACCGCAGCGAACGCCCGGGCGTGCAGACCCTGCGCGACCTGGGGGCAACCGCGCTGTTTGGCGACTTTTCCACGCAAGCCGGAATCCTCGCCTTCATCGCCGAGCTCAAGACTCACACCCAAAAACTACGGGCCATCGTGCACAACGCCTCGGCATGGACTGCGGAGACTGCCGATAACGAAGTCGCTGCCTTCACCCAGATGGTCAATGTGCACATGCTTGCGCCTTATCTGATCAACCTGCAGTGTGCCGAGATGCTGCGGCGCTCGAGCCCCGCCGATATCGTGCACATCAGCGACGACGTCACGCGCAAGGGCAGCAGCCAGCACATCGCCTATTGCGCCAGCAAAGCCGGGCTCGATAGCCTGACCCTGTCGTTCGCCGCCAAGTACGCGCCGCACATCAAGGTCAACGGCATCGCTCCCGCCCTGCTACTGTTCAACCCCGACGACGACGCGGCGTACCGCGCCAAGGCCTTGGCCAAGTCGGCGCTGGGCATCGAACCCGGCAGCGAAGTGGTCTACCAGAGCCTGCGCTATTTGCTGGACAACCCCTATGTCACCGGCACGACCCTGACCGTCAACGGCGGACGGCACGTCAAATAGGCCGCCCCCGCGAGGATGTTCCATGCCATTGTCCCTGCCCCAGAATTACCGCGAGATCCTCATCGGTCTTGGCGAAGACCCAGACCGCGAAGGCCTGCTCGATACCCCGGCCCGCGCGGCCAAGGCCATGCAGTATCTGTGTCATGGTTACGCGCAAAGCGTCGATGAGATCGTCAACGGTGCCTTGTTTGCCTCTGACAACGATGAAATGGTGATCGTCGACAACATCGAGTTGTACTCACTCTGCGAACATCACTTGCTGCCCTTCATCGGCAAGGCCCATGTGGCTTATATTCCTACCGGCAAGGTACTGGGCCTGTCGAAGATCGCCAGGATCGTCGACATGTTTGCCCGGCGCCTGCAGATCCAGGAGAACCTCACCCGGCAGATTGCCGACGCCGTGCAGCGCGTGACGGGGGCCGCCGGCGTTGCGGTGGTGATCGAGGCCCGGCACATGTGCATGATGATGCGCGGCGTGGAAAAACAGAATTCGACCATGAACACCTCGGTGATGCTCGGCGCCTTTCGCGACTCGAGCAACACTCGCCAGGAGTTCCTGCAATTGATTGGACGGAGCAAGTAGCAATGCCACAACTTCAACCAGGAATGGCCCGCATTCGGGTCAAGGACCTGTGCCTGCGGACCTTCATCGGCATCAATGAAGACGAGATCCTCAACAAGCAGGACGTGCTGATCAACCTGACGATCCTCTATGCGGCACAGGAAGCGGTGCGCGATAACGACATCGACCACGCGCTCAACTATCGCACCATTACCAAGGCGATCATCGCGCACGTGGAAGGCAATCGTTTTGCCCTGCTCGAACGCATGACCCAGGAATTGCTGGACCTGGTGATGGCCAACCAAAGCGTGCTGTACGCCGAGGTCGAAGTCGACAAACCCCACGCCCTGCGTTTCGCCGAGTCGGTGTCGATTACCCTCGCAGCAAGCCGCTAGCTTCAAGCGGCAAGCTGCAAGCGCTAAACTTGCCGCCACCGCCATCCAACTTGCAGCTTGAAGCTTGCCGCTTGAAGCTGTCTCGCAGAGACCGCCATGACCGAACAACAACGCCTGGAACTCGAAGCCGCCGCCTTTCGCCGGCTGGTTGCCCACCTGGACAGCCGCAAGGACGTGCAGAACATCGACCTGATGAACCTCTCGGGTTTCTGCCGCAACTGCCTGTCCAAGTGGTACAAGGCTGCGGCCGACGATCGCCAGATCGACGTCAGCCTCGATGACGCCCGCGAAGTGGTCTACGGCATGCCGTACGCCGAGTGGAAAGCCCAATACCAGCAAGAAGCCAGCGCCGAGCAGCAAGCCGCGTTCGCCAAAGGAAAGACCCATGACTGACCTGAACACCCTGCGCGCCAGCCTCAAGACCGGTGAACATGCATTTGCCCAGACCCTGGCCTTCATCGGCGCGAACTACGACTACCAGCCGCAAGCCTTCAATAACGGTGGCGTGGAAAACGCCGCCGGACAGAACGAAGGTTCGTGCAAGACCCTCGGCCTGGCTGTGCTGGAAGGCTTGAGCGATGAAGAAACCCTGCTGGCATTCGGTGAGCACTACCGTGCTGTGCTGGCCACCCCAGAGGGCAGTGACCACGGCAATATCCGTGCGCTGATGATCCATGGGTTGGCGGGGGTCAAGCTCTCGGCACAACCGCTGGCACGGCGCTGACTGCACCGCTGGAGCTTTTTCAGCGCTACAAAAAAACCGGCCGAAGCCGGTTTTTTCATGCCCAAAGAATCAAGCGTTCTTCAGGTTATCCAGGTAACGCTCTGCGTCCAGTGCGGCCATGCAGCCAGCACCGGCGGAGGTGATGGCCTGGCGGTAGACGTGGTCAGCCACGTCGCCGGCGGCAAAGATACCTTCGATGCTGGTGGCAGTGGCGTTGCCGTCACGGCCGCCCTGCACAACCATGTAGCCGTCCTTGAGGGTCAACTGGCCTTCGAACAGCGAGGTGTTCGGGGTGTGGCCGATGGCGATGAACACGCCGTCGACTTTCAACTCGTCGAAGCTGCCGTCGTTGTTCTTCAGGCGCGCACCGGTCACGCCCATGTTGTCACCCAGCACTTCGTCCAGGTTGGAGTTGAGCTTGAGGATGATCTTGCCTTCGGCCACACGGGCGTTCAGCTTGTCGATCAGGATCTTCTCGGCGCGGAAGGTCTCGCGGCGGTGCACCAGGGTCACGGTGCTGGCGATGTTGGCCAGGTACAGGGCTTCTTCCACGGCGGTGTTACCGCCACCAACCACAGCGACCGGCTTGTTGCGATAGAAGAAACCATCGCAGGTAGCGCAGGCCGAAACGCCCTTGCCCATGAACGCTTCTTCCGACGGCAGGCCCAGGTAACGTGCGCTGGCGCCGGTGGCGATGATCAGCGCGTCACAGGTGTAAGTGCCGCTGTCGCCAGTCAGGGTGTAAGGCTTGGCTGCGAAGTCGACGGCATTGATGTGGTCGAACACGATTTCGGTCTCGAAGCGCTCGGCGTGCTCTTTCATCCGCTCCATCAGCGCCGGGCCGGTCAGGCCATGGACGTCGCCAGGCCAGTTGTCGACTTCGGTGGTGGTGGTCAGTTGACCGCCAGCCTGCATGCCGGTGATCAGCAGCGGCTTGAGGTTGGCACGGGCGGCATAGACCGCGGCGCTGTAACCGGCAGGGCCGGAACCGAGAATAATCACTCGCGAATGACGTACATCAGACATGACTCACTCCTATCGACCGGCCGGTATTACCTGGCGCGGGTGCCGGATTGCCGGCTGGAATAAAAAAGGACCGTGACAGCACTTGGGGAAGTGCATCGCGCGACAGTCCTGAAAAATAATGGGTGCAGCGTATCGAGGAGGCGAAGATTAAGGAAATACCGTTTAACAATCCAGCTCATAGGCGGTCTCTATCTCCAAGCGGCCGATTTAACGGCGCCTTTGTTACAGTTAATGTCGATCCGCTTGCCATGCTTTCGCCTGTGGGGCAAAGCCGGTAAGGTCGGCGCGTTTTCCCCTTGCTCGGAGCACCTTATGCCCGCCCCCGTTCTGTCCGGCCCGCAATACCTGCGCGAAGGCCTCAAGCTGGTCTTGAGTCCCGGCCTGCGCTTGTTCGTGCTGCTGCCGCTGGCCATCAACCTGGTGCTGTTCGTCGGCTTGATCTACCTGGCCGGCCACCAGTTCAGCCTGTGGGTCGACACCCTGATGCCGTCGCTGCCCGACTGGCTGAGCTTCCTCAGTTATGTTCTCTGGCCAATGTTCGTGGTGTTGGTGGCGCTGATGGTGTTTTTCACCTTCACCCTGCTGGCCAACGTGATCGCTGCGCCCTTCAACGGCTTTCTTGCCGAGAAAGTCGAAGTGGTGGTCCGCGGCACCGATGACTTCCCGGCCTTCAGCTGGGGCGAACTGATGGCCATGGTCCCACGCACCCTGGCCCGGGAAATGCGCAAACTGGGGTACTTCCTGCCCCGGGCGTTGGCGCTGTTCATCTTGTCGTTCATTCCGGTGGTCAACCTGATCGCCGCACCGCTGTGGTTGATCTTCGGGGTGTGGATGATGGCGATCCAGTACATCGACTACCCGGCAGACAACCACAAGCTGGGCTGGAACGAGATGCTCGCCTGGCTGCGGGAAAAACGCTGGCAGAGCATGAGCTTTGGCGGGATCGTCTATCTAGTGCTGCTGATTCCGGTGGTGAACATTCTGATGATGCCGGCCGCAGTGGCGGGGGCGACCCTGTTCTGGGTGCGTGAGCGCGGTGCGGAAAACCTGGTAACCAGCCAGGGCTGAGCCGGTCATCAATTCATCATCACCCTGACACAATGACGACATGACCCCAACTGACACTGGGGTCATGACGACAACTCTGCATATCACCCTGATCACCGAAACCTTCCCTCCGGAAATCAACGGCGTGGCCAATACCCTGGGCCGCTTGTGTGATGGCCTGCGCGCCCGTGGGCACCAGGTCGAACTGGTGCGCCCGCGCCAGGACGGCGATCCGGCCCTGGCCAGCGACGACGCCCTGCTGCTCTGCCGTGGCTGGCCGCTGCCGGGATATCCGGGGTTGCAGTGGGGTCAGTCGTCGATGCACAAACTGCTCAGGCGCTGGAAACGCCAGCGCCCGGACGTGCTGTACATCGCCACCGAAGGCCCGCTGGGCCTGTCGGCCCTGCGGGCAGCGCGGCGCCTGGGGATCTCGGTGGTGAGCGGTTTCCACACCAATTTCCAGCAATACACCAGTCAGTACGGTCTCGGTTTGCTGACCCGGATGCTGACGCATTACTTGCGCTGGTTTCATAACCGTTCGACGCTGACACTGGTGCCGAGCGTCAGCCAGCGACTGGAACTGGAACGCCGGCATTTCGAGCGCCTGGCGCTGTTGTCCCGGGGCGTCGACAGCCAGTTGTTTCATCCGACCAAACGGCTGAACGCCTTGCGTGAGCAATGGGGCCTGGCTGAGGGAGACATCGCGGTCATGCACGTCGGTCGGCTCGCCCCCGAAAAAAACCTTGGCCTGCTCAAACGTTGTTTCGAAAAGCTGTGCAGTACTTATCCACAGCGCAATCTGAAATTGATCGTGGTCGGCGACGGGCCGCAACGCGTGGCACTGGAAAAGGAGCTGCCGCAGGCGATCTTCTGTGGCTCACAGCGCGGTGAGGCCTTGGCGGCGCACTATGCGTGCGGGGATGTGTTTGTGTTTCCGAGCTTGACCGAAACCTTCGGTAATGTGGTGCTGGAGGCGCTGGCCTCCGGGCTGGGCGTGGTGGCTTATGATCAGGCCGCGGCGGCGCAGCATATTCGCCATGGCTATAACGGCGTGTTGGCGATGCCGGGCGATGAAGAGGCGTTCTGCGATGCGGCAGCGTGGTTGCTGGAGGAGGATGAAACCCTGCGCTGCGTGCGCCTGAATGCGCGACAGCACGCGAGCCGCCAGGGTTGGGCGGCGATCATCGAGCAGTTCGAAGACCAATTGCGCGGGGCCTGTCAGGTCCCCGCGCCAGAGAAGGTTGCGGTGGCGCTTAAACCAGCGTCATCAACGCTTCGCGACTGAACGGCAGAATCTCGCCTTCACGGCCATCGCGGACTTTCTGCGCCCAGTCCGGGTCAACCAGCAGCGCCCGCCCTACCGCCACCAGATCGAACTCATCGTTGTTCAGGCGCTCCAGCAGGTTTTCCAGGCTGGCCGGCTGCGCCACCTTGTCAGTGTTGACCATGAACTGCAGGAATTCGCCGTCCAGGCCCACGCTGCCCACGGTGATGGTCGGCTTGCCGGTCAGCACGCGAGTCCAGCCGGCCAGGTTGAGGTCGGAACCGTCAAACTCCGGCTCCCAGAAACGCCGTGTCGAGCAATGGAAAATGTCCACACCAGCGTCGGACAACGGCTTGAGGAACTCACCCAGCGCCTCGGGCGTCTGCACCAGGCGCGCGGTGTAGTCCTGCTGCTTCCACTGGGAGAAACGGAAAATGATCGGGAATCCTTCGCCGACCGCTGCCCGCACCGCCTGGATCAATTCGATGGCAAAGCGCGAGCGGTTGGCCAGGCTACCGCCGTACTGATCGGTACGCTGGTTACTGGTCTCCCAGAAGAACTGGTCCAGCAGGTAGCCGTGGGCGCCGTGGATTTCCACGCCGTCCATGCCGATGCTCTGCGCATCCTTGGCGGCCTGGGCGAAGGCAGCGATTACTTCCTGGATATCCTGTTCGGTCATGCCGTGCACCACGACCTGGCCGTCCTTGAGCTTTTCCGACGGACCATAGCCCGGAACACTGGCGTCCGGCTCGGTGCCGATGCGCCGCACGCTACCGACGTGCCAGAGTTGCGGAACGATCTTGCCACCTTCGGCATGCACCGCGTCCACGACCTTTTTCCAGCCGGCCAAGGCCGCTTCACCATAGAACTGCGGAACGTTCGGGTAACCGTTGGCCGCCTTGTGGCCGACCGTGGTGCCCTCGGTGATGACCAGGCCCACGCCAGCCGCCGCGCGACGACGGTAGTACTCGATGACTTTCGAGTTCGGCACGCCGCCCGGGGAAAACGAACGGGTCATGGGTGCCATGACCACACGGGTCGGCAATTGCAGGGTACCCAGGGAAAACGGCTTAAACAGGGCTTGTACAGGCATGCGGCACTCCACAGGGATCCAAGGTTTATGACGGGGATAATATGGAGTGAGCGCGCGCTTGAATAGCACTATTGATTGCAGTGATTAAGGACCAAAAGATAGGAAATATTGTAGGAGCGAGTGCCCGCTTGCGGCTCGCTCCTACAGGGGGGAGATATCAGCTCAGCGCTTTTTCAATAGCCTGGACGACCGCAGGATCATCCGGTGCCGTACGCGGCGAAAAACGCGCCAGCACCCGGCCGTCCTTGCCCAGCAGGAACTTTTCGAAATTCCAGGTGATGTCGCCAGGAAACTCCGCACCCTCGCCCGCCAGCAGACGGTACAACTGATGGCGCTCATGGCCGTTGACTTCCAGCTTGCTGGACAACGGAAAGCTCACGCCGTAGTTGAGGCTGCAGAAATCCTTGATCTCGTCTTCAGTGCCCGGCTCCTGGCCGGCGAACTGGTTGCAAGGCAAGCCCAGCACGCTGAAGCCTTGGCCTTTGTACTGCTGGTAGAGGCTTTCCAGGGCGGCATATTGTGGGGTCAAACCACACTTGGAGGCCACGTTGACCACCAATACGACATGCCCTTTGAAGGGCGCCAGCGGTAACGCCTGGCCGTCCAACGCTTTTAAAGTAAGGTCGTGAAAAGCACTCATGATGAACTCCAGATATCCCGTGTTTTTCTCGAAACGCCCTTCAACCGCACTCTCGCCCGGCGCCCTTTAACCGGCGCCGACTAAAAAGGCGCCCAAAGGCGCCTCTCCAGATACCTGAGCTTAGCGCAGAAATCAGTGGTGATGACCACCTTCGCCATGGACGTGACCATGGGCGACTTCTTCTTCGCTGGCGTCACGGATGTCGATGATCTTCACTTGGAAGTTCAGGCGCTGGCCGGCCAACGGGTGGTTGCCGTCAACGGTCACGTCGTCGCCGTCCAGGTCACGGATGGTGACGATCTGCATTTGGCCGTCTGGCGCGGAAGCGTGGAACTGCATGCCCACTTCCAGTTCGTCGACGCCTTCGAACATGCTGCGGCTCAGGGTGCTGACCAGCTCGGCGGCGTATTCGCCGTAAGCGTCTTCAGGTTCAACAGCTACGGTCAGTTCGTCGCCGACAGCTTTACCTTCCAGGGCTTTTTCCAGGCCTGGAATGATGTTACCTGCGCCTTGCAGGTAGACCAGCGGCGCGCCGCCGGCGGAGCTGTCGATGACCTCACCAGCGTCGTTGGTCAGGGTATAGTCGATGGAGACAGCCTTATTGGCGGCGATCAGCATGGGGCGAGACCTTTTGCAGAAGAATAAAGAATGGACAAGTTTAGCGAAGCAAACGCCCGAAAGCGAACGGAACCCTGACCAACGGCCCGCTTCGAAAGCTTCAATCATCACCGGTTTCCATCTGGACGAGGATGGGCACTGGGTGGCCGAGCTGTCCTGTGGTCATACCCAGCACCTGCGCCACCAGCCTCCCTGGCAATCCCGGGCCTGGGTCCTGGACCCGTTGCAGCGCCAGGAAAAAATAGGCCAGGCCTTTGATTGCGGTTGGTGCGCTCAAGGCCCGGTTAGCGATAACCTTGGCGTCTGAAATTTCGGTAGGAGGCCAGTCATAGGCCTTCACCTTGCCATGCACCTCTAGAGAATCCGCATGCAAACTTTTTTTATCGCACCCACCGATTTTGGTGTGGGCCTGACTTCCATCAGCCTCGGGCTGGTGCGTACCCTGGAACGTGCTGGGTTGAAAGTCGGCTTCTTCAAACCGATTGCCCAGCCGCACCCCGGCGACACCGGGCCTGAACGCTCCACCGAACTGGTGGCCCGTACCCATGGCCTGAAGCCGCCTCAACCGTTGGGCCTGGCGCATGTCGAGCGGATGCTCGGCGACGGCCAACTGGACGAACTGCTGGAAGAAATCATCACCCTGTACCAGCAAGCCGCCGTCGGCAAAGACGTGCTGATCGTCGAAGGCATGGTGCCGACCCGCAGCGCCAGCTATGCCGCCCGGGTCAACCTGCACCTGGCCAAAAGCCTGGATGCCGAGGTGATCCTGGTCTCGGCGCCGGAAAACGAAGTGCTCACCGAACTGTCCGGGCGCGTCGAGTTGCAGGCGCAACTGTTCGGCGGCCCGAAAGACCCGAAAGTCCTCGGCGTGATCCTCAACAAGGTCAAGACCGAGGAAAGCATGGAGGCCTTCGCCGCGCGCCTGAAAGAACACTCGCCGTTGCTGCGCAGCGGTGACTTCCGGCTGCTCGGCTGTATCCCGTTCCAGCCGGAGCTCAACGCCCCGCGTACCCGCGATGTGGCCGACCTGATGGGTGCGCAAGTGCTCAATGCCGGCGACTTCGAAACCCGGCGCATGACCAAGATCATCATTTGTGCGCGGACCATGCGCAACACCGTGGAGCTGCTCAAGCCCGGCGTGCTGGTGGTGACCCCGGGAGATCGCGACGACATCATCCTGGCAGTCAGCCTGGCGGCGATGAACGGCGTGCCGCTGGCCGGCCTGCTGCTGACCAGTGACACCCTGCCCGACCCGCGCATCATGGACCTGTGCCGCGGTGCATTGCAGGCCGGCTTGCCGGTGCTGTCGGTGAGCAGCGGCTCCTACGACACCGCCAACCAGTTGAACGGCCTGAACAAGGAAATCCCGATCGATGACCGCGAGCGCGCGGAAATCATCACTGACTTCGTCGCCAGTCACCTCGACGCCAACTGGCTGCACCAGCGCTGTGGTACGCCGCGAGAAATGCGCCTGTCGCCCGCGGTGTTCCGCTATCAGTTGATCCAGCGCGCCCAGGCAGCCAACAAGCGCATCGTCCTGCCCGAGGGCAGCGAGCCCTTGACCGTGCAGGCGGCAGCCATCTGTCAGGCTCGCGGCATTGCCCGATGCGTGTTGCTGGCCAAACCGGCGGACGTCGAGGCTGTGGCGCGCGCCCAGGGCATCGAGCTGCCGCCTGGCCTGGAGATTCTCGACCCGGACCTGATCCGCGACCGTTATGTCGAACCAATGGTTGCCCTGCGCAAGACCAAGAGCCTCAACGCGCCGATGGCCGAGCAGCAACTGGAAGACACCGTGGTGATCGGCACCATGATGCTGGCGCTGGACGAGGTCGACGGGCTGGTGTCCGGGGTCATTCACTCCACCGCCAATACCATCCGCCCTGCCCTGCAACTGATTAAAACCGCACCGGGCTGCACCTTGGTGTCCTCGGTGTTCTTCATGCTGTTTCCAGAGGAAGTGCTGGTCTACGGCGACTGCATCATGAACCCGCACCCCAGCGCCAACGAGCTGGCGGAAATCGCCCTGCAAAGCGCCGACTCCGCCGCCGCCTTCGGCATCACGCCACGGGTGGCGATGCTCAGCTACTCCAGTGGCGACTCGGCCAGCGGCGAAGAAGTGGAGAAAGTACGCGAGGCCACGCTATTGGCCCACGAAGCGCAAAATTCGCTGCTGATCGACGGGCCGCTGCAGTACGACGCCGCCGCCAACGCAGACGTCGCGCGACAACTGGCCCCCAACAGCCAGGTAGCCGGGCGCGCCACGGTGTTCATTTTCCCCGACCTCAACAGTGGCAACACCACCCACAAGGCCGTGCAGCGCAGTGCCGATTGCGTCAGCCTCGGACCGATGCTGCAAGGCCTGCGCAAACCAGTGAACGACTTGCCGCGCGGCGCGCAGGTCGACGACATCGTCTACACCATCGCCCTGACCGCGATTCAGGCCGCCAACCGACCTATGGATCTCTAAATGCTGGATTTTCTCCCTGGCGCCCTGCGTGGCGTGATCGCTGCGCTGCTACTGGCACTCAACACCCTGCTGTTGTGTTCGTTCCTGTTCTGCGTGGCGATCTTCAAGGTCCTGCCGTTCGCCCTCACCCAGCGCTTCACCGCCTGGCTGATGAACCACACCCATGAGGCCTGGATCAGTAACAACAAGGCTTGGATGCGGCTGGTCTGCCGCACCCGCTGGCACCTCAGCGGCCTTGAAGGCCTGGACTACCAGCACTCGTACCTGATCACCAGCAACCACCAGAGCTGGGTCGACATCATGGTGCTGCAGTACCTGTTGAACCGGAAAATCCGCCCGCTGAAATTTTTCCTCAAGCAGGAGTTGATCTGGGTCCCGGTAATTGGCCTGGCCTGGTGGGCCCTGGGCTTTCCGTTCATGAAGCGCTACTCCAAGGCCTACCTGGAAAAACACCCGGAGAAGAAAGGCAAGGACCTGGAAACCACCCGCAAGACCTGTGCGAAATTTCGCAACAATCCGGTGGGCATGTTCAACTTCGCCGAGGGCACGCGCTTCACCGAGGCCAAGCACAAACAGCAGCAATCACCGTTCCGCTACCTGCTCAAGCCCAAGGCCGGCGGGATTGCCTTTGTGCTGGACGCCATGGGCGAGCAGCTTGAATCAGTGGTCAATGTGACCATTCACTACCCCGCCGGGCGCCCGGGTTTCTGGGACCTGCTGTGTGGCAACGTGAAGGAGGTGGTGGTGCATTTCCAGGAGCTGTCGATCCCGGCGCAGTTCATTGGCAAGAACTACGAGCAGGATGGCGCCTACCGCCTGCAGTTCCAGGGCTGGATCAACCAGTTGTGGGAAGACAAGGATGCGCTGCTGGAGCAGATGCATCGCGAGTATCCCGCGAAGTCTTGAGGTGCCTGTACCGGCCTCTTCGCGGGCAAGCCCGCTCCCACAGGGACCGTGTCGTTCACAAATTTTGCGAACACCCTCAAAACTGTGAGAGCGGGCTTGCCCGCGAAAGCGTCGGAACAGACACAAAAAAGCCCCCAGACAATCACTTGTCTGGGGGCTTTTCCTTGCAGCTTGAAGCTAGAAACTTGCCGCTGCTCCTGCCTTAGATCGCGCCGCGGCTACGCAGCAGATCCAGCACCTGTTTGACGCTGTCTTCCAGCGACAGCGCCTGGGTGTCGACCACCAGGTCGGCGTCCAACGGCACGTCGTACGGGAAGGACTCGCCCGGGATGTTATCCCCGGCCGCCGCATACAGGCCCTGTGGATCACGTTCGGCGCAGACCGCCGGCGAAGCCTGGACGTAGACCGTCAGCAGACGGTCCTTGCCGATCAGGTCCTTGGCCTGCTCACGACCTTCGGAACTCGGCGCCACGAAGGCCGCCAGGGTCAGCAGGCCGGCTTCGTTGAGCTGCCGGGCAACATGCGCCGCACGACGCCAGTTCTCGGTGCGCCCGGCGCGATCCTGCGGCAGGCCTTTGTTCAGGTCGTGACGCAGGTTCTGGCCATCGAGCACGAACACTGCGCGGCCCATGTCGAACAGCTTGCGCTCGACCGCATAGGCCAGGGTGCTCTTGCCCGCGCCCGACAGGCCGCTGAACAGCACGGTGGCCGGCTGCTGGCCGAAGCGCTGGGCACGTTCTTCTGTGGCCACGTGCGCCAGTTTGCCGTGGTGGGTAGCACTGCCGTGAGCCACCGGCTGGGCGACGATCATGCCGGCGCCCACGGTGCCGTTGGTCAAGCGGTCGATGATGATGAACGCGCCGGTGGTGCGGTTGCTTTCGTAACCGTCGAGGGCGATCGGCGCATCGAGCGCGATCCTGACCTTGCCGATTTCGTTCAGTTGCAACGCACTGGCCGGGCCTTCTTCCAGGGTGTTGACGTCGACCTTGTTGACGATGCTGGCAATGGAGCCTGGCACGTAGCTGGTGGCGCGCTTGATGTCGTACTTCTTGCCCGGCAGCATCGGCTCTTCAGCCATCCACACCAGCATGGCTTCGAAGCTGTCGGTCACCGGCGGCACGTTGTCGGCATGTACCAGCAGGTCGCCACGGGAGATGTCGATCTCGTCTTCCATGGTCAGGGTGACCGCCTGGCCAGGACCGGCGTGCTCCAGCTCACCTTCGAAGGTGACGATGGATTTGACGCGGCTGCTCTTGCCCGAAGGCAGGACCACGATTTCGTCGCCTTTCTTGACGATACCGCTGGCCAGGGTGCCGGCGAAACCGCGGAAGTTCAGGTTGGGACGGTTGACGTACTGCACCGGGAAACGCAGGTCGGTGAAGTTACGGTCGCCCGCCACTTCGACGGTCTCGAGAATTTCCATCAGCGACTGGCCGGTGTACCACGGCGACCGCTCGGACTTGTTCACCACGTTGTCGCCCTTGAGGGCTGACATCGGCACAAAGTGCATGCTGGTGGGCTTGAGCTTCAAGCCTTCGGCGAACTGCAGGTAGTCGGCCTTGATCGACTCGAACACGCCCTGGTCGAAGTCCTTGAGGTCCATCTTGTTGATGGCCACGACGATGTGCTTGATGCCCAGCAGGGATGCGATGAAGCTGTGGCGACGGGTCTGGGTCTGCACGCCGTAGCGGGCGTCCACCAGGATGATCGCCAGGTCACAGGTCGACGCACCGGTGGCCATGTTGCGGGTGTACTGCTCATGGCCCGGGGTATCGGCAATGATGAATTTGCGTTTGGCGGTGGAGAAGTAGCGGTACGCGACATCGATGGTGATGCCTTGCTCGCGCTCAGCCTGCAGGCCGTCGACCAGCAATGCCAGGTCGATATCGTCACCGGTGGTGCCGACTTTCTTCGAGTCGCGGGTAATGGCTTCCAGATGGTCTTCGTAGATCATCTTGGAGTCGTGCAGCAGGCGCCCGATCAGGGTGCTCTTGCCGTCATCGACGTTACCGCAGGTCAGGAAACGCAGCAGTTCTTTACGTTCGTGCTGGCCCAGGTAGGCGAGGATGTCCTCGCTGATCAAATCAGATTGATGCGACATGACAGCCCCTTAGAAATAACCTTGACGTTTTTTGTCTTCCATCGAGCCGGCGCCATCGTGGTCGATGACACGGCCCTGGCGCTCGGAAGTTCGCGTCAGGAGCATTTCCTGAATGATGTCCGTGAGGCTTTCAGCCTCGGACTCCACCGCGCCCGTCAACGGGTAGCAACCAAGGGTACGGAAACGCACTTTCTTTTTGACGATGCGGGCTTTGTCTTCATCGCTCAGGTGTTCGAGGATGCGCTCGTCGTCGATCATGATCAGCGTGCCATTTTTCTCGATGACCTCGCGTTCAGCGGCGAAGTACAGCGGCACGATCGGGATGCCTTCCAGGTAGATGTACTGCCAGATATCCAGCTCGGTCCAGTTCGACAGTGGGAAGACGCGGATCGACTCGCCCTTGTTGACCTTGCCGTTGTACACGTTCCACAGCTCGGGGCGCTGGTTTTTCGGGTCCCAGCGGTGCTTGCTGTCGCGGAACGAGTACACGCGCTCCTTGGCGCGGGATTTCTCTTCATCGCGGCGCGCACCACCGAAGGCGGCGTCGAAACCATGCTTGTCCAAAGCCTGTTTCAGGCCTTCGGTCTTCATGATGTCGGTGTGTTTGGCACTGCCGTGGGTGAATGGGTTGATGCCCTGCGCAACACCGTCCGGGTTGACGTGGGTGATCAGGTCCAGGCCCAGCTCGGCGACCATTTTGTCGCGGAAGCTGTACATCTCCTGGAATTTCCACTGGGTGTCGACGTGCATCACCGGAAACGGCAGCTTGCCCGGGAAGAACGCCTTGCGTGCCAGGTGCAGCATCACGGCGGAGTCTTTACCGATGGAGTACAGCATCACCGGGTTATCGAACTCGGCGGCCACCTCGCGGATGATGTGGATGCTTTCCGCCTCCAGCTGTTTCAGATGCGTCAGTTTGTCGACCATGGCTACTCACGAAAACTTTCTTATGAACGGCCACCGGGCCGTGTTCGAGCGGGGAATCCTAGCACAGCGACCCCTTCTAATCAGGACGCCAACTAGATCGAAAGGGTATATCAATATACCGTCGCGTTCGGGTGATCCGAGCCCCCTGTAGGAGCGATTCGTCAGATGGGATTCGGGCAGTCGATGAAGATGTGCTCCAGGGCAAATCGACGCGCCAGGTACTCTCCCAGCGCCTGCACGCCGTAGCGTTCGGTGGCGTGGTGACCGGCGGCGATGAAGCTGATGCCGTTTTCCCGGGCGCTGTGGAAAGTCTGCTCCGACGCTTCACCGCTCAGGTACAGGTCGACGCCGGCCTGCACTGCCTGGTCGATATAGCCCTGCCCGCCGCCGGTGCACCAGCCGACTCGCCGGATCATCTGCTCGCCTTCGATCAACAGCGGCTCGCGGCCCATGACCTGCTGCACGTGGCGGGCAAAGTCGCGGGCGGTCATCGGTTCGGCAAGGGAGCCGACCAGCCCGACCACCTTGGCATTGTCTGGGTCCAGCGGGCCTTCCACAGTAATCTCCAGTTGCCGGGCCAGTTGCACGTTGTTGCCCACTTCCGGATGCAGGTCCAGCGGCAGGTGATAGGCCAGCAGGCTGATGTCGTGTTTGAGCAGGGTCTTGAGCCGGCGCTGCTTCATGCCGGTGATGCACGGGCTTTCACCCTTCCAGAAGTAGCCATGGTGGACCAGGATCAGGTCGGCGCTGGCTTCGACGGCGGCATCGAGCAAGGCCTGGCTGGCCGTGACGCCGCTGACGATACGCATGACTTGCGGCCGCCCCTCGACCTGCAGGCCATTGGGGCAATAATCGGCAATCCGCGAACTGCCAAGGTAACGATCCGCTTCTGCTACCAGGGTGCTCAGGGCAACGGCCATAAAAGACTCCTAAATATCCCGTTCAGAGGCACGCGCGGCCTCGTATAATGCGCGACATTATGGGCCGTCGTTGGCCCCTCGTAACCTCCCAGGATTTGTTCAATGCTCAAGGGTCTGCGTTTTTTTGGCTGGCCGCTATTGGCCGGCGTGCTGATTGCGTTGCTGATTATCCAGCGTTACCCACAGTGGGTCGGGCTTCCGAACCTGGATGTGAACCTGCAGCAGGCCCCGCAAACCACTCTGACGCAGCAGGGCCCGGTGTCCTACGCGGACGCGGTAGTCATCGCCGCACCCGCGGTGGTCAACCTCTACACCACCAAAGTGGTCAACAAGACCAGCCACCCGCTGTTCGAAGACCCGCAGTTCCGACGTTTCTTCGGCGATAACGCGCCCAAGCAGAAGCGCATGGAATCGAGCCTCGGCTCGGGCGTGATCATGAGTTCGCAAGGCTATTTGCTGACCAACAACCACGTCACCTCCGGCGCCGACCAGATCGTGGTCGCGCTCAAGGACGGTCGCGAAACCCTGGCCCGGGTTATTGGCAGTGACCCGGAAACCGACCTGGCGGTACTCAAGATCGACTTGAAGAACCTGCCGTCGATTACCGTCGGCCGCTCGGAAAGCATTCGTGTGGGTGATGTGGCACTGGCCATCGGCAACCCGTTCGGCGTCGGCCAGACCGTGACCATGGGCATCATCAGTGCCACCGGACGCAACCAGTTGGGCCTGAACAACTACGAAGACTTCATCCAGACCGATGCGGCAATCAACCCCGGCAACTCCGGTGGCGCGCTGGTGGACGCCAACGGCAACCTGACTGGCATCAACACGGCGATCTTCTCCAAGTCCGGCGGCTCCCAGGGCATCGGCTTCGCGATTCCGATCAAGCTGGCCATGGAAGTGATGAAGTCGATCATCGAGCACGGCCAGGTGATTCGTGGCTGGCTGGGCATTGAAGTGCAACCCTTGAGCCAGGAACTGGCAGAGTCGTTTGGCCTGTCCGGGCGTCCGGGCATTGTAGTGGCGGGGATTTTCCGTGACGGCCCGGCGCAGAAAGCCGGCCTGCAACTGGGGGATGTGATCCTGAGCATCGACGGTGAGCCGGCTGGCGACGGTCGGCGCTCGATGAACCAGGTGGCGCGCATCAAGCCCACCGACAAGGTCAGCATCCAGGTGATCCGCAATGGCAAGGAGCTCAAGCTGACCGCAGAAATCGGCCTGCGCCCACCTCCTGCACCCATGGTCAAGGAACAAGAGTAACGCCTGATGTAAACCCCTGTAGGAGCGAGCGCCCGTTGGCGGCTTGCTCCTACAGGGGACAGCGGTGCTTTAGAGGTCGCCCAAGCCGTCGATCAACGCCTGGTTCTGCTCCGGTGTGCCGATGGAGATACGCAGGAACTGGGCAATCCGCTCCTGCTTGAAGTGCCGGACAATCACCCCTTGCTCACGCAACTTCGCCGCCAGTGCAGCCGCATCGTGCTGCGGGTGACGGGCGAAGATGAAGTTGGCTGCCGACGGCAGGACCTCAAAGCCTTTTTCCTGCAACTGCGCGACCACTTGCTCACGACTGTCGATGACCAACTGGCAGGTCTTGGTGAAATACTCGCGATCCTCGAACGCCGCTGCCGCCCCGACAATCGCCAGGCGATCCAACGGGTAGGAGTTGAAGCTGTTCTTGATCCGCTCCAACGCCTCGATCAGGTCCGGATGACCGACGGCCAGGCCAACCCGCAAGCCGGCCAACGAGCGCGACTTGGACAGGGTCTGGGTTACCAGCAGGTTCGGATAACGGTCCACCAGGCTGATCGCCGTCTCACCGCCAAAGTCGATGTAGGCCTCATCCACCACCACCACGGAATCCGGGCTGGCCTTGAGGATCTGCTCGACGGCGTCCAGGGCCAACAGGCAGCCGGTCGGCGCGTTCGGGTTGGGGAAGATGATCCCGCCGTTCGGCCGCGCGTAGTGCGCCGGGTCGATCTGGAACTGCTCGTCCAGAGGCACCGCGTCAAAGGTGATGCCGTACAGCCCGCAGTACACCGGATAGAAGCTGTAGCTGATATCCGGGAACAGCAGCGGCTTGTCGTGCTGCAGCAGGCCGTGAAAGATGTGGGCGAGGACTTCGTCGGAACCGTTACCGAGGAACACCTGGTTACCCTGCACGCCGTAGTAGCTGGCCACGGCTTGCTTGAGCAGGTCGCTGTTGGGGTCCGGGTACAGGCGCAGGTTGTCGTTCAGCTCGACCTGCATGGCGGCCAGCGCCTTGGGCGATGGACCGTAGGGGTTTTCGTTGGTGTTGAGCTTGACCAGCTTGGTCAGCTTCGGCTGCTCGCCCGGGACGTAGGGCACCAGGTCCTTGACGAACGCACTCCAGAATTTACTCATGTTCAGTTCCCTTCCTGATCGGCAACGATGCGGTATTCGGCGCTACGGGCGTGGGCAGTCAACGACTCGCCTCGAGCCAGCACCGAGGCGGTCTTACCCAGCTCGGAGGCACCCGCTTCGGAGCAGAAGATGATCGACGAGCGCTTCTGGAAGTCGTAGACCCCCAGCGGCGAGGAAAATCGCGCGGTGCCGGAGGTCGGCAGCACGTGGTTGGGGCCGGCGCAATAATCGCCCAGGGCCTCAGAGGTGTGGCGCCCCATGAAGATCGCGCCAGCGTGACGAATCTGCGGCAGCCAGGCTTGCGGGTCGGCCACCGACAACTCCAGGTGCTCCGGGGCGATGCGGTTGGCTACGTCGATGGCTTGTTGCATGTCACGCACCTGGATCAGTGCACCACGACCGTTGATCGACGTCTGGATGATCTCGGCACGTTCCATGGTCGGCAGCAGCTTGCTGATGCTCGCCGCCACCCGGTCGAGGAATTCGGCGTCGGGACTGACCAGGATGGCCTGGGCGTCTTCGTCGTGCTCGGCCTGGGAAAACAGGTCCATGGCAATCCAGTCCGGATCGGTCTGGCCGTCGCACACCACGAGGATCTCCGAAGGCCCGGCAATCATGTCGATACCGACCTGGCCAAACACGTGGCGCTTGGCAGTGGCAACGTAGATGTTGCCCGGGCCGACCACCTTGTCGACCCGCGGCACGCTTTCGGTGCCGTAAGCCAATGCGGCAACGGCTTGAGCGCCACCGATGGTGAACACGCGGTCGACGCCGGCGATGCAGGCCGCGGCCAGCACCAGCTCATTGATTTCGCCCCGTGGCGTCGGCACCACCATGACCACCTCGGGCACACCCGCGACCTTGGCTGGAATCGCGTTCATCAGCACCGAAGACGGGTAGGAAGCCTTGCCGCCTGGCACGTACAGGCCCGCGCGATCCAGCGGCGTGACTTTCTGGCCCAGCACCGTGCCATCGGCCTCGGTGTAGCTCCAGGAGTCCTGCTTCTGCTTTTCGTGGTAGCTGCGCACACGGGCGGCGGCGACTTCCAGCGCTTCGCGCTGAGGCACGGAGATGCGGGTGAGCGCCAGCTCCAGACGCTCGCGCGGCAGGATCAGGTCGGCCATGGACTTCACGTCCAGGCCGTCGAACTGGCGGGTAAAGTCCACCAGTGCCGCATCGCCACGCTCACGCACGGCCTTGATGATGTCCAGCACCCGCTGATTGACCGAGTCGTCAGACACACTTTCCCAGCTCAGCAGATGATCCAGATGATGCGCGAAATCCGGGTCAGCAGCGTTGAGTCGGCGAATTGCAGTCGGTGCGGTCATAGCGAGAGCCTCATAGGAATGGCAAAAACTCAGGCGCCCTAAACTAGCAGTCGTTCCGCTTGGGCACCTGAGAATTCTGGCTATGAGGCGGATAGACGGGCGCGACTTAACGTCGCGCAAGTGAATCAGCCGCGGTGTCGCGACTCCACTGCCTGGCGCAGGGTGTCGATCAACGCCTGGATCCTGGCGTGTTGCATTTTCATCGAAGCCTTGTTGACGATCAGCCGGGAGCTGATCGCCGCAATGAACTCCTGTGGCTCCAGGCCGTTGGCCCGCAGCGTGTTGCCGGTATCGACCACGTCGATGATCTTGTCCGCCAGGCCGATCAGCGGTGCCAGTTCCATCGAGCCATACAGCTTGATGATGTCGACCTGGCGGCCTTGCTCGGCGTAGTAGCGCTTGGCAACGTTGACGAACTTGGTGGCGATCCGCAGGCGGCCCTTGGGCTCGATGGCACCGACTTTACCGGCAGTCATCAGCTTGCATTGGGCGATCTGCAGGTCCAGCGGCTCGTAGAGGCCCTGGCCGCCGTATTCCATCAACACATCTTTACCGGCGACGCCCAGGTCAGCGGCACCATGCTCGACGTAGGTCGGCACATCAGTGGCGCGCACGATGAGCAAGCGCACATCGGCCTGGGTCGTGGGGATGATCAGCTTGCGGCTCTTGTCCGGATTCTCGGTTGGCACGATGCCCGCTTCAGCCAGAAGCGGCAGGGTGTCGTCGAGGATGCGGCCCTTGGACAGTGCGATGGTCAACATGGGAAACGTCAGTCCTTATCAGGCAACGATGCCCGGTCGCAAACGGCGCCGGACACAGATCGAGCCCGTAACAGGCTCGACTTCAACAAATCTGTGGGCACCTCCCTGTGCCCTTGACGCAACGACTAGCCCGGTACGCGGCGGATCTTCGCGCCGAGCATCTGCAGCTTCTCTTCGATGCACTCGTAACCACGGTCTATGTGGTAGATGCGATCGATCAGCGTATCGCCTTCGGCTACCAGCGCCGAAATCACCAGGCTGGCCGAAGCACGCAGGTCGGTGGCCATGACTGGCGCGCCCTTGAGCTTGTCGATGCCGGTAACGATGGCAGTGTTGCCTTCGACCTGGATATGAGCGCCCATGCGGTGCAGCTCGTAGACGTGCATGAAACGGTTTTCGAAGATCGTCTCGATCACAGCGCCCGTGCCTTCGGCAATAGCGTTGAGGGAGATGAACTGCGCCTGCATGTCGGTCGGAAACGCCGGGTACGGAGCAGTACGCACGTTGACCGCTTTCGGTCGCTTGCCGTGCATGTTCAGCTCGATCCAGTCTTCGCCCGTGGTGATTTCAGCACCGGCTTCGCGAAGTTTTTCCAGCACCGCTTCGAGGATGGTCGGATCGGTGTCCTTGACCTTCACCCGGCCGCCGGTCACGGCTGCCGCGACCAGGTAGGTACCGGTTTCGATACGGTCCGGCATCACGCGGTAGGTGGCAGTGCCCAGGCGCTTCACGCCTTCGATGGTGATGGTGTCGGTGCCAGCGCCCTGGACGTTGGCGCCCATGGCGTTGAGGAAGTTCGCCAGGTCGACGACTTCCGGCTCACGAGCGGCGTTCTGCAGCACGCTGCGGCCGTTGGCCAGGGCTGCGGCCATCATGATGTTCTCGGTACCGGTCACACTGACGGTATCGAAGAAGAAGTTGGCCCCGCGCAAGCCGCCTTCTGGCGCCTTGGCCTTGATGTAGCCGCCTTCCACGTCGATGGTCGCGCCCATGGCTTCAAGGCCACGGATGTGCAGGTCGACCGGACGCGAACCGATGGCGCAACCGCCAGGCAGTGCCACTTCGGCCTCGCCAAAACGGGCAACCATCGGCCCCAGCACCAGGATCGAGGCACGCATGGTTTTCACCAGTTCGTACGGCGCGATCAGGGTCTTGATGGTACGTGGGTCGATTTCGACGCTGAGTTTTTCGTCGATCACAGGCTCAATGCCCATGCGACCGAACAGCTCGATCATGGTGGTGATGTCGTGCAAGTGCGGCAGGTTGGCAACCGTCACCGGGCCATCGCACAGCAGCGTTGCCGCCAGGATCGGCAGGGCAGAGTTCTTTGCCCCGGAGATACGGATTTCGCCATCAAGACGAACGCCGCCGGTAATAATCAATTTATCCATAAGAATCTCGACGCCCTTGGGCTCAGGTGCGCTCGGCCCAGGCCGCGCTGCTGAAAAATTTCATAGTGACCGCGTGGATGCTGCCATCGGCGATCCATGGGTTCAAATGGGCATAGATGCTCTGCTGACGCTTGACCGGGCTCAAAGCCACCAGTTCATCGCTAATCACGTTCAGCTGAAAGTTGCAGCCTTCGCCTTCAACTTCTACCTGAGTTCCGGGAAGCTTTCCCTCAAGGAAGCTCTTCACTTCTACGGCCTGCATGCTAAACCTCAATCGGCGCCCTGTGCGCGCGGGTCGGACATCATACAAAAAAGCCCCGCGCCTGCGAACCCCGCATAGCAGGACTCTGACGGGGGGCTTCTTTATAGATGGTAGTTAAGGGTGCGCCAAAAGCTCGGTCAAACCCGAGACCTGAGCAATTTCACGCATATCGTCAGGCAGGGCACGGATGCTCACCGCCTTGCCGGCCGCTGCCGCATCACGAATGAACGCCAGCAGCAAGGACAAGCCAACGCTGCTGGATTTCTCCACACCGGCGCAATCGAGCACCACGGCAGGTGCCGTGCTCGATTTGATCAAGGCCTGGCCCTGCTTGCGCAGGACTGGCCCGGAGCGGTAATCGAGGACTCCGCTGAGCAGCAGCTCACCGGCCTCCCCCAAACGCACGGCCGAGTCACTCATTGGCTTTGCTTCTCGGTGTTTTCCTTGGCCTTGGCCACTTCACCGGCCCAACCATTGATGGTCTTGTCCAGGTCGTTGCCGTTGCGTTGCATGGCGTCGGCGAACTGGTCACGGAACAGCTTGCCAATGTTGATGCCATTAATGATCACGTTGCGCAGTTTCCACTCGCCATTGATCTTTTCCAGGGTGTAGGACACTGGATAGATCGCGCCGTTGCTGCCCTTGACGGTCATGCCGACGCTGGTGCGGTTGCCCGACTCGTCCTTGGCCGGGTCCACGGTGATGCCCTGGTTGTTGTACTCAAGCAGCGCATTGCCATAGAACTGGAACAGGCCAGTCTTGAAGTTCTCTTCGAAGGTCTTCATCTGCGCCGGCGTGGCTTTGCGCGAATACTTGACGGTCATGATGCTCTTGGAGATGCCTTCGGCATCCACCACGGGCCCGACAATGCTGTTCAGCGCGGCGTAGAAGTCTTTCGGGTCCTGCTTGTACTTTTCCTTGTTGGCCGCCAGATCGGCGAGCAACCGGCTGGTCGTATCCTGCACCAGATCATGCGCAGAGGGCGCAGCCACGGCGTTAGCCACCAGCGGCAAGGCCGCGAGCAGTACCAACAGGCCACGTCGCAAGGTAGAGATCATGGAAAAACTCCTCATTTAGCTTCTTTACTAACAGTATTGAGCAGGAATTTACCGATCAGGTCTTCGAGCACCAGCGAGGACTGCGTGTCATGGATGGTCCCGCCATCCTTGAGCAAGGATTCTTCGCCGCCCACGCTGATACCGATGTATTTCTCGCCCAACAGGCCAGCGGTGAGGATAGATGCAGTGGAGTCGGACGGCAGGTTATCTACCCGTTTTTCCAGCTGCAGCGTCACACGTCCGGTGAAACTGTCGCGATCCAGATCGATTGCCGTGACCTTGCCGATGGTCACACCGGCCATGGTCACTTTCGATCTGACAGTCAAACCGGCGATATTGTCGAAATACGCATAAAGTTTATAGCTGTCGGTGCTCGACACCGGGGACAGTCCACTGACCCGCAGGGCAAGCAACAGTAAAGCCAGGATGCCAGCCAGCAAGAAAAGGCCGACACCGATTTCCAGGGTGCGGTTTTGCATCAGAAATCTCCAAACATCAAGGCGGTCAGAATAAAGTCCAGGCCGAGAATGGCCAATGAGGCATACACCACGGTCTTGGTGGTGGCACGACTGATCCCCTCTGAAGTGGGCTCACAGTCATAGCCTTGGAATACGGCGATCCAGGTCACGACAAAGGCAAAGACCATGCTTTTAATGACACCATTGAGCACGTCGCCATTGAACGTCACGCTGTTTTGCATGTTCGACCAGTAAGAGCCTTCATACACGCCCAGCCAGTCGACAGCCACCCAGGAACCACCCCAGATACCGACCACGCTGAAAATCATCGCCAGCAGCGGCAGGGAAATGAAGCCGGCCCATAGTCTTGGGGCAATGATGTACTTGAGCGGGTCGACGCCAATCATTTCCAGGCTGGACAACTGCTCGGTGGACTTCATGTTGCCGATTTCCGCGGTCAGCGCCGAACCGGCGCGCCCGGCAAACAGCAGCGCAGTCACCACCGGCCCCAGCTCGCGCAACAGGGTCAGCGCCACCATCTGCCCAACCGCCTGCTCCGAACCGTAGCTGGAGAGGATGTTGAAGCCTTGCAGCGCCAGCACCATGCCGATGAAGATCCCCGAGACCACAATGATCACCAGGGACATCACGCCAACCGAGTGCAGCTGCTTGATCAGCAGGCTGAACCCGCCGCCGACGCTGCCGCGCCCGAGCAAGGCGTGAAACAGGAACAATGACGAACGGCCAAGCACCGCGACGCTGTCGATGGCGGCCTGGCCGAATCGACGCACTCTCTCTATCAGTGAAGTCTTGCGCATCAGCGCTTCCCCAGAAGATCTGCGCGGTAATCCGTCGCGGGAAAATGGAAGGGTACCGGCCCGTCCGGATCACCTTTCATGAATTGGCGGATCCGCGGATTATCGGAATCCATCAGTTCGGCGGGCGTGCCCTGCCCCAATACCTGGCCATCACCGACCACATACAGGTAATCAGCGATGCTCGCGGTTTCGGCCAGGTCATGGGAAACCACGATGCTGGTGATCCCCAGAGCATCGTTGAGCAGGCGGATCAGGCGTACCAGCACCCCCATGGCGATGGGGTCCTGGCCGACGAAGGGCTCGTCGTACATGAGGATGCCCGGGTCCAGGGCAATCGCCCGGGCCAGCGCGACACGACGCTTCATGCCGCCGGACAGTTCGTCAGGCATCAACTCGGTAGCCCCGCGCAAGCCCACCGCCTGCAGTTTCATCAGGACGATGTCGCGGATCATTTCTTCGGGCAGCTGGGTATGCACGCGCAGCGGAAACGCGACGTTCTCGAATACATCGAGGTCGGTGAACAGCGCTCCGCTCTGGAACAGCACGCCCATATGCTTGCGCGCATCGAACAGATCGCTGCGCGACAGCTTGGGCAAATTCTGGCCGTTGACCCATACTTCGCCACTGGAAGGACGCAACTGCGCGCCCATCAGGCGTAGCAGCGTGGTTTTCCCGCAACCGGAAGGCCCCATGATGCCGGTGACCTTACCGCGTGGTATGCGAATATCGACATTGTTGAAAATGCTGCGCGCGCCGCGCTTGAAGGACACTCCCTTAAGCTCGACCGCGTAGGCGTTATCGGCACTCATCTAAACTCCTTGCGATGCAAGCCTCTCACTCGGACGCCGCACCCTCCGACGAGAGCACATATCATCCTTGGCAGGCCGGACAGGCGACGAACTATATCACTGCCCAGCCACGGCGCCCAAGGCCGAAGACCGCCGCATTCAGCTTCAATTAAGGTTAAAGCCGGTTAATCGCAGGGTTCCCGTGACGCAGCCCGCACAAAGCGTGACGAACTAACGTGAGGGAATTGATCATTACCGTTATAATCGCCACCTTTTCCCAGGCTATTCGACTTCAGACATGAGCCAGTCCAGCGACCCGATCAAATCGGCACAACGTACGATCCGCCTCGAGCTGGAAGCCGTCAAAGGCTTGCTGGCCCATATCGACGCAGACTTCGTACGCGCTTGCGAGTTGATTCTGTCCAGCAAAGGCCGAGTGGTGGTAGTCGGCATGGGCAAGTCCGGGCACATCGGCAACAAGATTGCCGCGACCCTGGCCAGCACCGGCACCACGGCCTTTTTCGTGCACCCCGCCGAAGCCAGCCACGGCGACATGGGCATGATTACCCGCGATGACATCATCCTGGCCCTGTCCAATTCCGGCTCGACCCACGAAATCATCACCCTGCTGCCGCTGATCAAGCGCATGGGGATCCAGTTGATCAGCCTGACCGGCAATCCTGACTCAGCGCTGGCCAAGGCCGCCGATGTCAATCTCAATGTGCATGTCGAGCATGAAGCCTGCCCGCTGAACCTGGCACCCACCTCATCGACCACCGCCGCGCTGGTGATGGGCGACGCCCTGGCAGTGGCCCTGCTGGAAGCCCGGGGCTTTACCGCCGAAGACTTCGCCTTTTCCCACCCGGGTGGCGCGCTGGGTCGCCGCCTGCTGCTGAAGGTCGAAGACGTCATGCACATCGGTGCCGACTTGCCGCAGGTGGCGCGCGGCACGCCGCTCAAGGACGCCTTGCTGGAAATGACCCGCAAGGGCCTGGGCATGACCGTGGTCCTGGAAGCCGATGGCACCCTGGCCGGGATTTTCACCGACGGCGACCTGCGCCGCTCCCTGGACCGCGCGATCGACTTCCAGCAGGCCAAAATCGAGCACGTGATGACCCTTCACGGCAAGACCGCCCGGGCCGACATGCTCGCCGCACAAGCCCTGAAGATCATGGAAGACAACAAGATCAACGCCCTGGTGGTGGTCGACGACAACGACCGCCCGGTAGGTGCCCTGAACATGCACGACTTGTTGCGCGCAGGGGTGATGTAATGGCTGACGACCTGCTCGAACGCGCCAGGCCCGTCAAGCTGGCGGTCTTCGACGTCGACGGCGTACTCACGGACGGACGCCTGCATTTCCTCGAGGATGGCAGCGAGTTCAAGAGTTTCAGCACCCTCGACGGCCAGGGCATGAAAATGTTGCGAGCCAGCGGTGTGACAATGGCCATTATCAGTGGTCGAACTAGCCCGGCAGTCCAGCATCGCGCCAAAAACCTGGGGATTACCCACCTTTATCAAGGCCGCGAGGACAAACTTGCGGTGCTCGACGAGCTTCTCGCGCAACTGGGCCTAAGCTATGAACAGGTCGCCTATCTGGGCGACGATCTGCCCGACCTGCCGGTGATTGTGCGGGTCGGCCTGGGCATGGCCGTTGCCAACGCCGCGAGTTTTGTCCGCGAACACGCCCACGGCATCACCGAGGCCCGTGGTGGTGAAGGTGCTGCTCGAGAATTCTGTGAATTGATATTACGCGCCCAAGGCAATCTGCAAGACGCCAACGCCGCGTACCTGTGAGTCATTTATGCTGAGTAAAAAGTTTCGCAACATCGTGTTCTTCGCAGCCATCGCCGCGCTGTTTGCGGCTGTCGGCTACTGGAACATCAGCCCCGAGCGCTTTCTCGACAAGCCGGTAGCCGCAGTCAACGAGAGCGAGATCGACTACTACGCCATCAACGCCCACAGCGTGCAGTTCCTGCCAGATGGCAAGTTGCAGTACGACATGACGTCCGACAAGGTCGAGCACGTCAAGGCCAGCGAAGTGACCTTGCTGACCAAACCGGACCTGCAGATGTATCGCGGCAGCGAATTCCCCTGGCACGTGCAGAGCGAACGTGGCGAGGTCAATCCTGACGGCACCGAGGTCGAGCTGATCGACTCGGTGCGCATTGCACGCACCGATGCCAAGAATCGCCCAATGGTCATCACCACCACACGCATGACGGTATTCCCCAAGCAACAATATGCGCAGACCCAGCAAGCCGTTAGAATCGACGGCGCTGGCGGTGTATCGACTGGTACCGGAATGAAGGCGTATTTGAAAGACAGCAGGATACACCTGCTATCGAACGTAAGAGGACAGTATGAGGCTCGTTAAAACCCTCCCTATTTTGCTCAGTCTGGGCGCAGCACTGGGAAGCGTGAGCGCCTGGGCCCTGCCGACCGATAGAGATCAACCTATCCGCATCCAGGCCGACGACGCCCAACTGGACGACAAGAACGGTATCGCCACCTACAAGGGCGACGTGATCATCACCCAGGGCTCGATGAAAGTCACCGGCAACACCGTGACCATCACCCGCACCGCGGCTGGTGATATCGACGTCGTGACCTCGGTCGGCAACCTGGCCTACTTCGAGCAGATGCAGACTGCGGGCGACTCCAAGCCCGTGCAGGGCTACGGGGTGACCATCCAGTACCACGCCTCGCAAGACCGCGTCGTGCTGATCGATCGGGCCAAAGTCGTCGACAAGGACGGCAACATTACCCAGGGCGAGAAAATCGTCTACGACACCAACAAAAAGCTCGCCAGCGCCGGTCGCGCCACGGGCAGCAAGGTCACTGAGCAACGTCCGCGGATCGACATGGTCATCCAGCCGAAAAAGAAAACTGACGAGCAAAAGGCCCAGTAATGGCAACTCTCAAAGCCCAGCACTTGGCCAAGAGCTACAAGAGCCGTCAGGTCGTGCGTGACGTCAGCCTGTCCATCGACAGCGGCCAGATCGTCGGCCTGCTTGGCCCTAACGGTGCCGGCAAGACCACCTGCTTCTACATGATCGTAGGCCTGGTGCAGGCCGATCAGGGTCGCGTACTGATCGACGACCTGGACGTCAGCCACCAGCCCATGCACGGTCGCGCGCGGGCAGGTATCGGCTATCTTCCACAGGAAGCGTCGATCTTCCGCAAACTGTCGGTTGCCGACAACATCATGGCCATTCTCGAAACCCGCAAGGAACTCGACAAGGCCGGTCGGCGCAAGGAACTCGAAAGCCTGTTGCAGGAGTTCCACATCAACCACATCCGCGACAACCTGGGCATGAGCCTTTCCGGTGGCGAACGACGCCGCGTGGAAATTGCCCGCGCCCTCGCCACCGCGCCGAAATTCATCCTGCTCGACGAACCTTTCGCCGGCGTGGACCCGATTTCGGTCGGCGACATCAAGCAGATCATCCATCACCTCAAGGCCAAGGGCATTGGCGTGCTGATCACGGACCACAACGTGCGTGAAACCCTGGACATCTGCGAAACCGCCTACATCGTCAACGATGGTCAACTGATCGCAGAAGGTGACGCTGAAACCATCCTGGCCAACGAACTGGTCAAGGAAGTGTACCTGGGCCATGAGTTCCGCCTTTAAGCTGCGAGGCGTCTGGTCTGCTGGCAGAGCGGATTGTCAATGAAAGCCTTAATATTTTTATTGTCATGACGCTCTAGGCAAACACTTCAGTTTCAGGCATATAATTTGCTTAAGTTTGGCGCTCCGGCGCCCTGTAGTGGATGGCGCACGTGCGCCGGCGAATAAGGTGTTAAGCCCCAGCCATGAAACCATCGCTAGTCTTGAGAATGGGCCAGCAGCTGACGATGACACCGCAGCTGCAACAGGCCATCCGCCTGCTCCAATTGTCGACCCTGGACCTGCAACAGGAAATCCAGGAAGCCTTGGAGTCAAATCCAATGCTCGAACGCCAGGAAGAAGGCGACGACTTCGATAACGCCGACCCGATGGCGGACAACATCGAGCACAAACCCAACACCGACGTCCAGGAACCCTCCTACCAGGAAACCGCCCCCACGGTGGATAACCTCGAGGAAGGAGAATGGAACGAGCGCATTCCCAATGAACTACCGGTCGACACCGCCTGGGAAGACGTCTACCAGACCAGTGCCAGCAGCTTGCCCAGCAACGATGACGACGAGTGGGACTTCACCACCCGCACCTCCGCCGGGGAAAGCCTGCAGAGCCACTTGCTCTGGCAATTGAACCTGTCCCCGATGTCCGACACCGATCGCCTGATCGGCGTGACCCTGATCGACTGCATCAACAACCAGGGTTACCTGGACGAAACCCTTGAGGAGATTCTCGAGGCATTCGACCCGGAACTGGACATCGAGCTGGACGAAATCGAAGCCGTCCTGCACCGCATCCAGCAATTCGAACCCGCCGGCATCGGCGCCCGCAACCTGGGCGAGTGCCTGTTGCTGCAATTGCGCCAGCTGGCCGCCAAGACCCCTTGGCTGGCAGAAGCCAAGCGCCTGGTCAGCGATTACATCGACCTGCTCGGCAGCCGCGACTACAGCCAACTGATGCGGCGCATGAAGCTCAAGGAAGACGAACTGCGCCAGGTCATCGAACTGGTCCAGAGCCTCAACCCGCGACCTGGCTCGCAGATCGAGTCCAGCGAAGCCGAGTACGTGGTGCCGGATGTGATCGTGCGCAAGGACAACGAGCGCTGGCTGGTGGAACTGAACCAGGAGTCGGTACCGCGCTTGCGGGTCAACCCCCAGTACGCCGGATTCGTCCGTCGCGCTGACACCAGCGCCGACAACACCTTCATGCGCAATCAGTTGCAGGAGGCGCGCTGGTTCATCAAGAGCCTGCAAAGCCGCAACGAAACCCTGATGAAAGTGGCCACCCAGATCGTCGAGCACCAGCGCGGCTTTCTCGAATATGGCGACGAGGCGATGAAGCCGTTGGTCCTGCATGACATTGCCGAAGCGGTAGGCATGCACGAGTCGACGATTTCCCGGGTCACCACGCAAAAATTCATGCATACCCCGCGCGGTATCTATGAGCTGAAATACTTTTTCTCAAGCCACGTCAGCACCTCCGAAGGCGGCGAATGCTCGTCCACGGCGATCCGCGCGATCATCAAAAAACTGGTTGCCGCGGAAAATCAGAAAAAGCCGTTGAGTGACAGCAAGATCGCTGGTTTACTGGAGGCACAAGGTATTCAGGTAGCCCGTCGTACCGTCGCCAAGTACCGCGAATCCCTCGGGATCGCGCCTTCGAGTGAACGCAAGCGATTGATGTAACGGGCCACGCCACAGCGTTCCAGGGTGTTTTCGAAATCTTTCGCAGACACCCTAGTGGCAGGCAACTCGGCCTGCCGCCTTATGCACTGGCAACGAAGGAGAAGCTGTATGCAAGTCAACATCAGTGGACACCAACTGGAAGTTACCGAACCTCTGCGCACCTACATCGGCGAAAAACTCGACCGGCTGGAGAGGCATTTCGACAAGATCACCAACGTGCAAGTCACGATGAACGTCGAGAAGCTGTTGCAGAAAATCGAAGCCACGCTGCATATCCCCGGCGGAGAAGTAGTCGCCAATGCCGAGCATACGGACATGTATGCCGCCATTGACCTGCTGACCGACAAGCTGGACCGTCAACTTAAAAAGCATAAGGAAAAGACCCAGAGCCTCCTCCAGGGCGCAACCGGTCGCTAACACCCCCATCCCATGATCCGACTTGAAAGCATCCTGACCCCCGGCCGTTCTTTGGTGAACGTGCCGGGCGGCAGTAAAAAACGCGCCCTCGAACAAATTGCCAACCTGATCGCCCGGGAAGTCCCGGATCTGGAGATGCAAGATGTCTTCGAGAGCCTGATCGCCCGTGAAAAACTCGGCTCGACCGGTTTTGGCAACGGCATCGCCATTCCTCACTGCCGTCTCAAAGGCTGCGAGGCGCCCATCAGCGCCCTGATGCACCTGGACGCACCTATTGATTTCGATGCCATCGATGGCGCTCCGGTCGACCTGCTGTTTGTTCTGCTGGTCCCGCAAGCCGCCACCGATGCCCACCTGGAGCTCTTGCGCCAGATCGCCAGCATGCTGGACCGCAAAGAAGTGCGCGATCGCCTGCGCAGCGCCAGCACCAGTGAAGCCCTGTACCAGGTTGTCCTGGACGAGCAAAACGGTCATTAATCATGCGTTTGATCATCGTCAGCGGCCGCTCCGGCTCCGGTAAAAGCACGGCCCTCAATGTACTGGAGGACAACGGCTACTACTGCATCGACAACTTGCCCGCCGGGTTGCTCCCTGAATTGGCCGAACGGGCGTTGATTCACAACGACATGGCCCAGCCACTGGTCGCCGTATCGATCGATGCGCGCAACCTGCCGAGCCATCTGTCACGCTTCCCTGATTTGCTCGAAGAAGTGCGTAACCGGCATATCCAATGTGATGTGCTGTACCTCGACGCCGATGAAGAAACCCTGCTCAAGCGCTTCTCGGAAACCCGTCGGCGCCACCCACTGAGCAACTCGCAGCGCTCGCTCGCCGAGGCTATCAAGGACGAGACCACCTTGCTGGGGCCGATCTCCGACCTCGCCGACCTCAAGCTCAACACCACCAACCTGAACCTCTACCAACTGCGTGACACCATCAAGTTGCGCCTGCTCAATCAACCCGAGCCGGGCACGGCCTTTCTGGTCGAGTCGTTCGGGTTCAAGCGCGGCATGCCGGTGGATGCAGACCTGGTGTTCGACGTACGCTGCCTGCCCAACCCCTACTGGAAACCGGAACTGCGCGCGCAATCCGGGCTGGACCAGCCGGTTGCCGAATACCTGGCCGCTCAGCCGGATGTCGAAGAAATGTTTGAAGACATCTCCAGCTACCTGCTCAAATGGTTGCCGCGCTTTGCCGCCAGCAATCGGGCCTACGTGACCATAGCCATTGGCTGCACAGGCGGGCATCACCGCTCCGTCTACCTGACCGAACGCCTGGGCCAGGTCCTGCAAAAAACCCTGAAGAACGTCCAGGTTCGCCACCGCGACCTTAGCTAAAGGATTCACACCGCGATGCCTGCTCTGGAAATTGAAATCATCAACAAACTGGGCCTGCACGCCCGCGCTTCAGCCAAGTTCGTCGGCGTTGCAGGCCAGTACCCGTGCCAGATCCGTGCAGGACGCACTCCAGAGTCGATGGTCGACGGCAAGAGCATCATGGCTATGATGATGCTGGCCGCAGGCAAAGGCACCCGCATCCACCTGAGCACCGAAGGCGAGCAGGAACAAGAAGCGCTGGATGCGCTGGTAGCACTGATCAACAACTACTTCGACGAAGGCGAATAAAGCCGTAATAGCCCGTAGCAGCTGCTACAGCGAGACAGCGACAACACGCCACAGCCCCCTACCCCAGCGCCGTATCCATCACCATCATCAGGCAAAACCCGATCAGCAAGCCGAGACTGGCAAGTTTCTCGTGGCCATTGCGGCGCGATTCGGGGATCACCTCATGAGTCACCACCAGCAGCATCGCACCCGCAGCAAGGGCCAGGCCCAACGGCAGGATCACCTCGGCCAGGCTTACCAGCCAGGCACACAGCAATGCAAACACCGGCTCGACCAACCCTGATGCGGCGCCGATCAGGAAGGCCTTGACCCGCGACATCCCGGCTCCCGCCAGTACCAGCGCGATTACCAGCCCTTCCGGCACATCCTGCAAGGCAATGCCCATGGCCAGGCTATCTGCGTCCGCCATGCCACCACCGGCCGAAACCCCCACTGCCATGCCTTCAGGAATGTTGTGGGCAATGATGGCGAACACGAACAGCCAGATGCGTGGCGGGATGACCGGGCGCTCCTGGGTGCCCACCAGCATCTCGGGGGTCGCACCGGACATCTGCCGATCCACCACAAACAGCCCGAACGCCCCCAGCATGATGCCGCAGCACATCAGGCCGCTGGCAGCCCAGGATGACAGCCCCAGACTTTCAGCAGCGGCGATTCCCGGCACAATCAGCGAAAAGGCCGTCGCCGCCAGCATTACCCCGGCGCCAAAACCCAGCAAGGTATCGCTGAGCGCCACTGGCATCCGCCGGATCACCAGCACCGGCACCGCCCCCAGGGCTGTGCCCAGCGCGCAGATCGCCCCGCCCTGCAGGGCCCGCATCAACTTTGGCTCAAGGTCGAGCCACGCCAGGCCATGGGCAACCAGCAAGGTGGTACCTGCCAGCAGCAGGAGCGAACCCAGCGCATAACGAAACATTCGCCCACTGCTGATCGTCAGTGTTTCAGTGCCCATAAGTGGCCTTAGGTCTTTTTATAGTGAAGGCTCAAGCCAGCGCAGCTTGATAGCGCTGCGCAACTTGCGGCCAATGGATCACGTTGTAAAACGCATTGATGTATTCCGGGCGACGGTTCTGGTAGCGCAGGTAATAGGCGTGCTCCCAGACATCCAGACCGAGGATTGGCGTATTGCCATTCATCAACGGGCTATCCTGGTTGCCACTGCTTTCCACCACCAGGGTCTTTTCCGGGGTAACGCTCAACCACGCCCAGCCACTGCCGAAACGGCTCAACGCGGCCTTGGTGAAGGCCTCCTTGAAGCTGTCGAAACCACCCAATTGAGCATCGATCGCCTTGGCCAACTCGCCTGCTGGCAGACCACCACCGTTGGGCACCATGACCGCCCAGAACAACGAATGGTTGGCATGCCCGCCACCCTGGTTGATCACCGCTGCGCGCAGCTTTTCCGGCAATTGCTGGACACTGGCCACCAAGCGCTCCACTGGCCACTCGGCAAACTCGGTGCCCTCCACTGCAGCATTGAGGTTGTTGATGTAAGTCTGGTGGTGCTTGGTGTAGTGGATCTCCATGGTCTGCGCATCGATATGCGGTTCCAAGGCATCGTAGGCGTAAGGCAGGGCCGGCAGGGTAAAAGCCATTTTAATGAGCTCCATAAAAAGCGCGCGCAGCATTAGGCTGCGCTGCGGTATCGATGTGCAGCAGACGGTGGGTACGCGGGTACTCGCCGTACTCGCTGATGAAAGTGAGCAGCTCGACATAAGTCTTGCTGCTTTGACGCAGTGCCGCCTCGCGCAAGGCCGGTGCCTGGCGCGGGTCCTGCAGGGTCTGCAACAGCAATTGATGGATGGCGCACAGGTATTCGGCGCTCTCCTCCGGCTGGTTCAGGCGCAGATGCAGGTCGGCGAGGTTGTGATGGGAGATCACACAGGCGGCGACCGCCTCGTCCGCGTCCGCCCAGCGAGCGAACAGCACCTGCGCCAGTGCCAGGGCCTGCAGGTAGGCCTCGCGAGCATCGACCAACTCGCCCAGCATGAAGCAGCGGTTGGCCCTTTCGATCGTGCGTTTCCAGTGCTCCATGGTGAGCCTCCTATGCGGTGACAGTGATTACACGCCGCCTGCGGTGAGCTTTTCCGGATTAAGCAGCTCTTCCAGTTGGCTTCGCGACAGGTCGGTGTATTCGAGGGCCACGTCGATCACCGGGCGACCTTGCTGATAGGCGGTCTTGGCGATTTCGGCGGCCTTCTGGTAACCAATGATCGGGTTGAGCGCAGTGACCAGGATCGGATTGCGCGACAGTGCTTCCTTGAGCTTGGCCTCATTGACCTTGAAGCTGGCAATGGCCTTGTCCGCCAGCAGGCGACTGGAGTTGGCCAGCAACTCGATGCTGCTCAGCAGATTCTGGGCAATGATCGGCAGCATCACGTTCAGCTCGAAGTTGCCCGACTGCCCGGCGACGGTGATCACGCTGTCATTGCCGATCACTTGCGCGGCCACCATCGCGGTCGCTTCTGGAATCACCGGGTTGACTTTGCCCGGCATGATCGATGAGCCAGGCTGCAGCCCTTCGAGCTCGATTTCACCGAGGCCGGCCAAGGGGCCCGAGTTCATCCAACGCAGGTCGTTGGCGATCTTCATCAGCGATACGGCAGTCGCCTTGAGCTGCCCGGACACCGCCACGGCGGTATCCTGGGAGCCGATCAAGGCAAACAGATCCTTGCCCGGGGTGAATGGCACCTTGGTCAGGCTGCTCAGTTGCTGGCTGAAACGTGCCGCGAACTGCGGGTGCGCATTGATCCCGGTGCCCACCGCCGTGCCGCCCTGGGCCAGGGATTGCAGGGCCGGCAACAGGTTGTGCAAATGGCCGATGTTGGCCTTGAGCTGCTGCGCCCAACCGTTGAGTACCTGGCTCATGCGCACGGGCATGGCGTCCATCAGATGGGTACGCCCGGTCTTGATGAACGGGTGAACCTGCTCGGCCTTGCGCTCGATCACCTGCACCAGGTGCTCGAGCGCCGGCAGCAGTTGTTCGTGCAGCGCCAGCGCGGCGCTGACGTGGATGGTGGTGGGAATGATGTCGTTGCTGCTCTGGCCGCAATTGACGTGGTCGTTGGGATTGATCGGCTCGCCCAACAGGCGACTGGCCAGGGTGGCCAACACTTCGTTGGCGTTCATGTTGGAACTGGTGCCGGAGCCGGTCTGGAAAATATCCACCGGGAAGTGCGGCATGAAATCCCCTTCAAGCAGACCCTGGGCCGCATCGACAATGGCCTTGCCCTGGGCTTCGCTCAGTTGCTGGAGCTCCACGTTGGCCTTGGCTGCCGCCGCCTTGGCGAGGATCAGCGCGCGAATGAACTGCGCAGGCATGCGCTGGCCACTGATGGGGAAGTTGTCCACGGCACGCTGGGTCTGTGCGCCGTACAAGGCGTCTACCGGGACTTGCAACTCACCCATGCTGTCACGTTCGATACGGGTATTACTCATCGGGAAATCCTTGCACCAGTTCAATGAGGGGAATGGAGGGCAGCAACTCGCAGGTCGCCAGTTGCCAGGTGTAGCTTTGCCAGCGCTTGAGTCGGCATTTGCACAAAGACAGGCGCTCCAGGTCGCGCAGCGGTCGCCAGGCCTGGTCCAGGCAGAGGCTGCGCCAATGCCAGGGCAAGGCGACATCGGCAGCGGTGTCCAGAAGCAATCGAAATGAGGTTTCAGCGACGGTCCAGGCCGAAGTGGCCGTACAACAGGACAGATACCGGCCTTCGGCCAGGTAATGTTCGATCAGGCGCGGTTCGTCAGGATCCAGCGCACAGCGGATCTGACGACTCATCCAGCGCCAGCTTTCGAGGTAAGGCTGCTCGTGCAAGGCAGAACTCATGACCCAGGCTCATTCGATAATGAGATTTATTATTAGATGATAATGAGAACCAAAACAACCCCGCCATCAATATTGAACTCATTGTGCGAGCCCGAGCAAGGCCCATAAAAAAAGGCGCGCCATCCGATGGGATGGCGCGCCTTTTTGGCAACGGTATGGTTTAGCTACCCGCCACCGTCATCCGCTCGATCAGTACCGAGCCGGTGCGAATGTTGCTGCGCAGTTCCAGGTCATTACCGACGGCCACGATCTGCTTGAACATGTCGCGCATGTTGCCGGCAATCGTCACCTCCTGGACCGCGAACTGGATTTCGCCGTTCTCGACCCAGAACCCCGCCGCACCCCGGGAGTAGTCGCCGGTCACCATGTTCAGCCCATGGCCCATCAACTCGGTCACCAGCAGGCCGCGACCCATGCGCCGCAACAGCGCTGCCTGGTCTTCATCACCATGGGTGACGAACAGGTTGTGCACGCCGCCTGAGTTGGCGGTGCTCGGCATACCGAGCTTGCGGCCGGAATAGGTACCCAGCACGTACGATACCAACTCGCCGTTTTCGACGAACGGCTTGGCGTAGGTGGCCAGGCCATCACCGTCGAACGCCGAACTGCCCATGGCGCGCATCAAGTGCGGGCGCTCATCGATGGTCAGCCACTCAGGAAACAGTTTCTGGCCCAGTGCACCCTCGAGAAACGACGACTTGCGGTACAGATTGCCGCCGGAGATCGCCCCCAGAAAACTGCCAAACAGGCCACCCGCCAGTTCGGCGGAAAACAGCACTGGCACTTCACAGGTCGGTACCGGCCGTGCGCCCAGGCGGCTGGCGGCACGCTGCGCGGCGCGTTGGCCAATGCTCAACGGATCGGCCAGCAAGTTGCCCTGGCGATTGACGTCATACCAGTAGTCGCGCTGCATCTGGCCATCCGCCTCGGCGATCATCACGCAACTGAGGCTGTGGCGGGTAGACGCATAACCACCGATGAAACCATGACTGTTGCCATACACCCGGCAGCCCTGATGGGTGCTGAGGGTGGTGCCATCGGCATTCTTGATCCGGCTGTCGGCGGCAAAGGCGGCGGCTTCGCAAGCCAGGGCCTTTTCGATCGCCTGCTCAGGCGTGATGTCCCAGGCGTGGAACAGGTCGAAGTCCGTCAGGTCCCTGGCCATCAGCGCGGCATCGGCCAGGCCCGAGTGTTCGTCTTCGGAGGTGTGCTTGGCGATCGCCAGTGCCGCGGCAACGGTTTCACGAATTGCCTCGGCGCCACTGGCCGAGGTGCTGGCCGAGCCTTTGCGCTGGCCAACATACAAGGTGATGCCAAAGCCCTGGTCGCGGTTGAACTCAACCGTTTCGACTTCCCGCTGGCGTACCGATGTCGACAGGCCCTGCTCCAGAGACACAGCCACTTCGCAGGCACTGGCACCCTGGCGCTTGGCTTCGGCGATGATCTGCTCGACTTGCTCTTGCAGTGCCGGCAACGCTTGTGGGCCGACGCTTTCAACTGCACTCATGCTGTTCTCCACTCAAATTCTGCTTTCGGTTAAGGCCATCGAGCGACCGGGCCGGACAAGCGGCCCCCGACTGGTTATCATGGCGGCGTTTCTTTGCGGACGGCCACCATGGTTGATTCTTACGACGACTCCCTCGATACGGGAGAAAAAAGCAAATCCCAGGTCAAACGTGAGCTGCATGCTCTGGTTGACCTTGGCGAGCGCCTTACAACACTCAAGCCTGACTTGCTGGCAAAACTGCCTTTGACCGACGCCTTGCGCCGGGCACTGGCCGATGCGCCCAAGCACACCGCGAATATCGCGCGTAAACGGCACCTGCAGTTCATTGGCAAGCTGATGCGCGATCAGGACACCAGTGCCATTCTGGTACTGCTGGACCAACTCGACGCCTCCACTCGCCAATACAACGAACGTTTCCACGGTCTGGAACGCTGGCGTGATCGCTTGATCGCCGGCGACGACGCTGTCCTGGAAAAATTCGTCATCGAGTACCCGGACGCGGACCGCCAGCAATTGCGCTCCTTGATCCGTCAGGCTCAGCACGAGGTTGCGCAAAACAAACCTCCTGCTTCCAGCCGTAAAATCTTCAAGTACATCCGCGAGCTGGACGAGACACAACGCGGCCTGCGTTGAACCTCGTCGCGGATGGGTTGCCTGGCAACCCATCCGCAGCTCCATCCCTTACGCGCCCGTGCCACCCACGGTGATCGCGTCGATTTTCAAGGTTGGCTGGCCGACACCCACCGGCACCGACTGCCCATCCTTGCCACATGTCCCTACCCCACTGTCCAGCGACAGGTCGTTACCGACCATCGACACCCGACTCATGGCTTCCGGCCCGTTGCCGATCAGGGTTGCGCCCTTGACCGGTGCGGTAATCTTGCCGTCTTCGATCAGGTACGCTTCGCTGGTGGAAAACACGAACTTGCCACTGGTGATGTCAACCTGGCCACCACCGAGGTTGGCGCAATAGATGCCCTTCTTCACCGAGGCGATGATTTCTGCCGGATCGCTTTCGCCACCGAGCATGTAGGTATTGGTCATGCGGGGCATCGGCAGGTGCGCATAGGATTCGCGACGACCGTTACCGGTGCGTGCCACGCCCATCAGGCGCGCGTTGAGCTTGTCCTGCATGTAGCCCTTGAGCACGCCGTTTTCGATCAGCGTGGTGCACTCGGTCGGTGTGCCTTCGTCATCGACGCTCAACGAGCCACGGCGACCGGCCAGGGTACCGTCGTCGACAATGGTGCACAGCTTCGAGGCGACCATCTCGCCCATGCGGCCGCTGTAGGCCGAACTGCCCTTGCGGTTGAAGTCGCCTTCCAGGCCGTGGCCCACCGCTTCGTGCAGCAACACCCCGGACCAGCCCGAGCCCAGCACGACGGGCAAGGTGCCGGCCGGCGCCGGAATCGCTTCCAGGTTCACCAGCGCCTGGCGCAGGGCCTCGCGGGCGTAACCCATGGCACGGTCTTCGGCCAGGAAGTAGCGGTAGTCGGTACGCCCGCCACCACCGTGACCACCGCGTTCACGACGGCCGTTCTGCTCGACGATTACGCTGACGTTGAAGCGCACCAGGGGCCGCACATCCGCCGCCAGGCCACCGTCGGTGGAGGCCACCAGAATCCGTTCCCAGACCCCGGCCATGCTCACGGTGACTTGCTGGATGCGTGGATCGAGCGCGCGCGTGGCCACGTCGATGCGCTTGAGCAGCTCGACTTTTTCCGCACGGCTCAACACTTCCAGCGGGTTATCCGGCGCGTACAGCTGGGCGACGTCCTGGGTGGTAAAGGCCTGCACCGTGCCGTTCTGTCCGGCGCGGGAGATCGAACGGGCCGCACGAGCGGCCAGGCCCAGGGCTTCCAGGGTGATGGCATTGCTGTAGGCAAACCCGGTCTTCTCACCCGATTGCGCCCGCACACCCACACCCTGGTCCAGATTGAAGCTGCCTTCCTTGACGATGCCGTCTTCCAGCGCCCAGGACTCGGAGATCTGGCCCTGGAAATACAGGTCGGCGGCATCGATGCCCGGCCCCGCCAGGTCACCCAGCACGCTTTGCAGGTTCTCGATGGTCACGCCGCCTGGCGCTAGCAGATGTTCACTGACTGAGGACAACAACTCGCTCATAGGTTTACGCCTTAATTCAACGTTCTGAGGCAGGTCGCTGTGCGCCCTGCGAGAAAAAGCGCCGGTGACTGGACACCGGCATCCGCGCCCTGATGGACGCCTGTTCGCTGCTATCACGTGTGGCCAGCAGCACGGCCTCGCCTTGGTCCTGCTGGGCCAGCACGCGCCCCCAGGGGTCGACAATCGCGGCGTGACCAAAGGTCTCGCGCGGCCCCGGGTGCGTGCCGCCCTGTGCGGCCGCCAGCACATAACACTGGGTCTCGATGGCGCGTGCCCGGATCAGCACCTCCCAATGGGCCGCACCGGTCACCGCGGTAAACGCCGCAGGGGCGGTAATCAGCTCAGCCCCGGCGGCGCGCAATTCGCTGTACAACTCGGGGAAGCGCAAGTCGTAGCACACCGTCAGGCCAACCCGGCCTACCGGTGTCTGGGCAACCACCACCGCACTGCCATGAGCATAGTCATCGGATTCACGGTAGCGCCCCCGATTGTCCGCCACATCGACATCAAACAGATGCAGCTTGTCGTATCGCGCTACGGTTTCGCCATGCTCGTCGACCAGCAACGAGCAGGCATTGGCCTTCGCCTGGGGTTGATCCCGCGGCGGCAACGGCAGGGTGCCCGCGACTATCCATAACTTGAGGTCGCGGGCGGTCTGTTTCAACCACGGCAGGATCGGACCATCGCCCAACGCCTCGGCGCGGCCAAGGTCAGCGACGTCGCGCCGCCCCATGGCGGCGAAGTTTTCCGGCAGCACGGCCAGGCGCGCACCACCCTCGGCGGCCTGCTCGAGCAACTTGCGGGCCTGGGCAAGATTGGCCAGCACATCGCTCTGGCTGACCATTTGAATCACCGCAAGAGACATGGCGCACTCCGTTTCAGGTATGCGGCCATGCTACTCCATAGGCCCTTTGCGTGCGGGGGGAAAAAGCGCCTCAAAAAGGTTTTTCAAAGGTGATCTTCGGCTCTTTCACCGGACCTTTGACGGTGTATTTGACGCTGGCAAATCGCGCCACACGATCACCGATCAGTTTGTCGATCAGGAACAACGCACCACCCACCGCCGGCGCGCCGACGATCAGCGCGGCGATTGGCAGGTTATTGGTCAGCGGCAGGGTCACCAGCACCTTGGCATCGATACGGTCAGCGACCATGTCCAGGGTGCCGTTGAGCTCCAGGTTGCTCGACGGCCCGGTCAAGGTAATCGGCTCGCGGGTGACAAACACCCCGTTGCTGGCGACCAGCAGGCCCTTGACCCGGTCGTAGCTCAAGCCCTTGTCGAACAGGTCGGAGAAGTCCAGGCGCAAGCGTCGGCCAATCGAGTTGAAGTTGAGCAGGCCGAACACCCGCAGCGCCTGGGCACCGCCTTCGACTTCGACCATCTGCCCCTTGTTCAGCGTGGCATCCAGGCTGCCGGAGTAACGTTTCAGTCCGACCCAGGCCGGCGAACCGGGCCACCGCCCGTCGATATCCAGGTGGAAGTTGTCACTGGTCACCGTCGGCGCGAACCCCCAGCCCTTGAGCACATCCGCGAGGTTCTTGCCCTCAAGTCGGCCTTTGTACCAACTGCTGGTGGTGCCCGGTACGCCTTCCCAGCCGCCCGCACCCTGCAACTGCATGCCCTTGAGCCCCAGGTTCATGCTGTTGAACGCCAGCCCCTTGGCAGTCGGCCGCACTTTCAAGGACCAGGCGCCTACCAGGTCCTTGCCCTGGAACAGCTGAGCGATGTTGATATCCAGCGCCGGCACCTTCGTCGGGTCGACCGAAGCCAGCGGATCCGGGGCGTTTTCGTCGGCCTGCACCGCGGGGTCCGGCGCCGGCAGGCGCACGTACTGCAGGTTCACGGCAATCGGTGCGCCCTTGGCATCCGGTAGCCCGACCGTGCCCTTGACCTGCTGGCTATCGAGTTGCAGTCCCCAGGCCGCTGGCTTGCGATCCAGTTGTACCCGCGCCTGGTCCAGGGTGGTGCCGAATCCCGTGAGCTTGCCGACCCGGAAGTCAGCACCGCTGAGCAACTGCTTGGCGCTGCCCCCCGGATCCTGCCCGGCATAACGATCGACCAGGGCCTTCCAGGGTTCCACATCCAATTCCGAGAGCACACCACGAATACGCAGGCCCTTGGCGCCCGGCAGTACCGCGTTGCCGCTGCCGAGGAACAACTCACCGCGACCCTCGGCAAAATTGCTCGCCGGCGCGGCGAAGGTGAAGTCCGCAAGGTCGCCGTAGTCGAGCCAATAGCGCCGCTCGGCGCCCTGCAGGGTCATGCGAAACACCGTGTCGCGGCCTTGTGCCGCCGGCATGCCAAAGGGTGCTGGTAAATCAACCGCGACGCCCTTGAGGCTGGAGCTGACCATCAACTGGCTGTCGGCGCCGTCGAGGTTGAGCTGCAACTGATAGGGAATGTCGCCGGAAACCGGCAGCGACTGGCTGACTTTGAGCCAATCAGTGAGCTTTTTCACCGTGACCTGGCCGGACGCGACGACCCGGGTATTGATCTTGCCACCCTTGCCATCGGCGAAGATCTGCGCGCTCACCGGCCGGTCGAAAGCCCGCGCGGTAATGCCCTGGCCACTCAGGCCCTTGCTGCTGTCAAAGCGGAAGTCGCCCTTGAGCTGAGTCAATTCCAGTTCCGGCTCGCTGAGCTTGAGGCGTGCCTTGGCAGTCTTGAAGTCCACCAGGATCTTCGGCTCCTCACCCTTTTCCAGGGGGATATCGAGCTTCAGCTTGCCTTGCAGGTCACCCTCGCCCTGCCAACCGGCAAAGGTCGGACCGGTGCCGATCGGCGCCTCCTGCAGAATCTTCACGCCATCGCCCAGACCACCGGCAAAGGCGCCGTCGATGTACATGTGGCTGTTCTTGCCCGCTGGCACATGGGGAATGTTGACGAAGACATCGCGCACCTGGGTATCGAGCAGTTGCCCTTGGCTTGCCAGGATGCGCACGCCACTGTCCTCGACGAACACATCGCCGCTGATCTTGCTCAGGTGCGGCCAGCCCGGCTGGAATGCCAGCTGCGCGTCGTGCACCTTGAAGAATAAGCTGATGCTGCGTGCGGCCTCGACCGCATCATGATTCAGCGAGCCCTGGTACTGGAAGAAGCCCTCATCGACCGCGCCCTTGAGAATGGCGGTACGCAGCCATTCGTCCAAACCGGGACTGAGGACCGTGGGCAAGTACTTGGCGGTGTAGCGCCCATCACCCTCCAGCAGGCCGACCCGCAGGTCCATGTAGTCTTCCTGGGTGGGATCGAAGTGCAGGCGAATCAGGAAGTCACCAGCAATCTTGCCCTCCTCCCCCAGCACTTTCAGGTACGGTGCGATCAGCGTGAAGGCTTGCTTGTCGAGCTTCCAGGTCAACCGCGCATTGGCCTGGATGTACTGCCATGGCTTGGCGAAGATCGGGTCCAGGTGCAGGGAGAAGTCCTTGCTGTCCATGCGCAGCTCGCCCTGCCCGAGGTCGCCGCTGATGCTCCCGGACACGTTACGAGCCGCGGGCGCACCGTGATAGGCATCAAAACCGACCTGCTGCAGATTGGCGGCGAAGCTGAACTTGCTGTCGTCGGTGGCTTCGGGGCGGATATCGAGCAACACGTTGCGCAAGGTACCGGTAACCTTGAGTCGCTCCACCACCGTGGCAAAGCCTTCGGGCAATGGCCCCAAGGCATTGAGGATCGGGGTGATGGGGGTCAGGTCGAGGCGATCGGCCTGTAGGTGCCAGAGCTCCTGGTTTTTTTCCGTGGTGGCCGTCTGCTGCAATTGCAGGCGGGTTTCCCAGCGAGTCTCACCGAGGTTCAGGGCCAGCGAATCCAGGCTCAACTTGAAGCCTTCGGCGCTGCGCTGGAAATAACCGTTGAGCGCCAGATTGTTGATCTGCACCGGCTTGCGCTCGGCGTAGGCGCCCTTGAATTGCGGGGCATTGAGGCGAATCGCGGCGCTCTGCAAGACGCCCTTGCCCCAACTCGCCCACAACTCGCCACCGGCCCTGATCTGGGAAAACTGCCATTGCTGGGTGATTCTCGCCGGCAACCAGCGCGCCCAGTCACTTTGCGGCAGGCTCAGATAGGCGTCGACCTCGGCGTCTTGCCACTGACTGGCGCGAATCCGGCTGCGCAGGCTCATGGCCAGCGGTTGGCCGTCGGGCAGGGTCAACCGCGCGTCGAGGCGCTGCCGGCTACTGCCAGTCTTGAGGCTCAGGCCCACGTAAGTCAGGGTCAGCGGCGGCTGATCCAAAGGTTGCAGGGTGATCTGGCTGTCGAGCACCGACAGCTGGGAGACCATCTGCATCTGGTTCAGCAGTTGCTCGGGGTCCAACGGCTTGTCCTGCTGCACCGGCAGGCCTTCGAGCGACCATTGACCGTCGGCACCTTCCTTGAGGCTGATCTTCAGGCCATTGAGCTCAAGGTGCTGGACGCGAACCGCGCGCGACAGCAGACTGTCCCAGACATTGGGCACCACCCGCACCTGATCCAGCTGCAAGGCATTGACGCCCTCCCCGACCGTTACGTCGTGGGCCAACAGGACCGGCGACATACCGCTCCAGCGCCCTTCCAGGCTGCCGATTTGCAGGGGCATGCCGAGCGCTTCACGGGCTTTGGCCTCGACCTCGGTCCGATACTCGGCCACCAGCGGAAACAACTCCCGCCCCAGGTTGACGTAAAGCGCGACCAGCACCAGCAGCAACGCGCAAAGCCCCAGCCCCCAGCGGGTCAGCGTGCCCAGAATGCGGATCAGACGTTCCATGTCAGTGGGTCCCCATGGAAAACAGGTTTCGCGAGTACAGGCCCGCCATCAGTCGCACAACGCAGCGATTCAGAGCAACACCACGTCGTATTGTTCCTGGGAGTACATGGTCTCCACCTGGAACCGGATGGTACGGCCAATAAAACCTTCCAGCTCGGCGACGTTGCCCGACTCTTCGTCGAGCAGCCGGTCGACCACTTTCTGGTTGGCCAGCACCCGATAACCTTCGGCCTGATAGGCCCGCGCTTCCCGCAGGATCTCGCGGAAAATTTCATAGCACACGGTTTCCGGCGTCTTCAGCTTGCCCCGGCCCTGGCAACTGCTGCAAGGCTCGCACAGGACCTGCTCGAGGCTTTCACGGGTGCGCTTGCGCGTCATCTGCACCAGGCCCAACTCGGTGATCCCGATGATGTTGGTCTTGGCGTGATCACGCTCCAGTTGTTTCTCCAGCGTGCGCAACACCTGGCGCTGGTGTTCCTCATCTTCCATGTCAATGAAGTCGATGATGATGATCCCGCCCAGGTTGCGCAGGCGCAGTTGCCGGGCAATCGCAGTCGCCGCTTCCAGGTTAGTCTTGAAGATAGTCTCTTCGAGGTTGCGGTGCCCGACGAATGCACCGGTGTTGACGTCGATGGTGCTCATGGCCTCTGCCGGGTCGACCACCAGATAGCCGCCGGACTTGAGCGGCACCTTGCGCTCCAGGGCTTTCTGGATTTCGTCTTCGACGCCATACAGGTCGAAGATCGGCCGCTCGCCGGGGTAGTGCTCCAGGCGGTCGGCAATTTCCGGCATCAATTCGGCGACGAACTGTGTGGTTTTCTGGAAGGTCTCCCGCGAGTCGATGCGGATCTTCTCGATCTTCGGGCTGACCAGGTCGCGCAGAGTACGCAGGGCCAGGCCGAGGTCTTCGTAAATTACGTTGGGTGCACCGACGGTCTTGATCTGCGCGCCGATCTGGTCCCACAGGCGCCGCAGGTAGCGGATGTCCATCAGGATCTCATCGCCCCCCGCGCCTTCGGCGGCGGTACGCAGGATGAAGCCGCCCGCTTCCTTGATACCTTCCTTGGCCACGCAATCGGTGACCACCTGTTTGAGGCGCTCGCGCTCGGCTTCGTCCTCGATCTTCAGCGAAATACCGACATGGGCGGTGCGCGGCATGTACACCAGGTAGCGCGAAGGAATCGACAGCTGGGTGGTCAGGCGTGCACCTTTGGAGCCGATCGGGTCCTTGGTGACCTGCACCACCAGGCTCTGGCCTTCATGCACCAGGGCGCTGATGCTCTCGACCGCCGGCCCCTCGCGCAGGGAGATTTCCGAGGCGTGGATGAACGCCGCGCGATCCAGGCCGATATCGACGAACGCTGCCTGCATCCCCGGCAACACTCTGACCACCTTGCCTTTGTAGATGTTGCCGACGATGCCGCGCTTCTGGGTACGCTCGACATGCACCTCTTGCAGGACACCGTTTTCGACCACCGCCACGCGTGATTCCATCGGCGTGATGTTGATCAGAATCTCTTCACTCATGGCAGGATCTCGTTCAGGCATGTTCACGATTATGGCCGCATCAAGTCAGTACGGCGCAGAGCGCGCGATAAGGGTTTGCCAACAGGGTATGCCGAAATGGCCGAGCAGCTCGCAGGTTTCGCACAGGGGCAGGCCAACCACGGCCGAGTAGCTGCCATTGAGCCCGCTGACGAATACCGCCCCGAGCCCTTGAATACCATAGCCGCCAGCCTTGTCATGGGGCTCGCCGCTGGCCCAGTAGGCGCTGGCCTCGGCCTGGTCGATGGAGCGAAAACGTACCAGGCTGCGCACCACGCGCGACTCGCAACGCTGACCATCAAGCACGGCAACCGCAGTTAACACTTCATGTTCGCGCCCGGCCAGGCCCAGCAACATCGTCTGCGCCTCGGCTTGATCCCGCGGTTTGCCGAGAATCCGCCCGTCGAGCACCACGGCGGTGTCGGCGCCCAGCACGCACGCCGGGGCGGCGGATTGTTCGCTGCTCAGCGCGGCGTAACCCGCCTGGGCCTTGCCGCGCGCCAGGCGCTCGACATAGGCCGCAGGGGATTCGTCTGTCAGAGGGGTTTCATCGATGTCCGCGCTGATGGCGGTGAATGGCACGCCGATCTGCGTCAGCAGCTCACGCCGGCGTGGCGAACCTGAGGCGAGGTAGAGCGCAATCATCAAGACATCTCCCTGTCGAGGTGCGGGCAAATGCCTGACCGAATTAGTTGATTTTGTAGCGGCGGCTCAACCCACGCAATCCGAAGCTGACCCAGGGCCAGAGCAACGCGCTGATCAGCGCAGGCAAAAGCACAGCCAGGGTCTGGCGGTTTCCGGTCAAGGCGCTGAGCCACAGCTGCAGCAACTGCGCGAGCCCCAGGATCACCATGATCACCAGGCTTTGCTGCCACATCGGGAACATCCGCACCCGCTGTTGCAGGGTCAGGATCAGAAAGGTGATCAGGGTCAGGATCAACGCGTTGTGTCCCAGCAACGTGCCAAACAGCACGTCCTGGGCAATCCCCAGGCAGAAGGCCGTGAGCATCCCGACTTTCTGCGGCATCTCCAGCGCCCAGTAGGCCAGCGGCAAGGCGAGGAACATCGGGCGCAAGATCTCGACATGGGGAAAGGGCACGACGCTGAGCAGCAAGCCAATGGCGAATGTCAGCCAGATCATCCAGCCATTACGGGAACGGGTACTGGCCATTATTCTCTACCCTGGGTCGTGGCTGCGGGTGTCGTCGCGGGCGGCTTGGGGACTACTGGCTTGACTGGCGCTGCCTGGACCGGCGGTTTTGCTGGCTTGGCCGGCGTCACCGGCTTGGGCGCAGTTGCGGGCGCCGCTACCGGTGCTGCAGGCGCTGCCGCCGGGGCAGCAGCAGGTGCTGGCGCCGGCACGACGACAGCGCTGCCGAGGTGCTGATCCTGCACGTCCTGAGCTTGGGCGGCTTCGTTGGCGCGCTCTTCCGGGGTACGGCTATCGCTGAAGACCAGCAGCATGTAGCGGCTGCGGTTGAGCGCCGCCGTCGGCACCGCCCGCACAATGGCGAACGGCTGGCCCGAGTCGTGGATCACTTCCTTGACCGTGGCCACCGGATACCCTGCCGGGAAACGCTGGCCCAGGCCGGAGCTGACCAACAGGTCGCCTTCCTTGATGTCGGCGGTGTCCGCCACATGGCGCAACTCCAGGCGCTCCGGATTGCCGGTGCCGCTGGCGATGGCGCGCAAGCCGTTACGGTTGACCTGCACCGGAATGCTGTGGGTGGTGTCGGTCAGCAGCAACACTCGCGAGGTGTAGGGCATCAGCTCGACCACCTGGCCCATCAGGCCCCGGGCATCGAGCACCGGCTGTCCCAGCACCACGCCGTCGCGCTCACCCTTGTTGATGATGATGCGATGGGTGAACGGGTTGGGATCGACGCCGATCAACTCGGCCACTTCGACCTTTTCATTGACCAGTGCGGAGGAGTTGAGCAACTCGCGCAGCCGAACGTTCTGCTCGGTCAAGGCCGCCAGCTTCTGCATGCGTCCCTGCAACAGCAGGTTTTCGGTCTTGAGTTTTTCGTTTTCGGCGACCAGCTCGGTGCGGCTGCCAAACTGGCTGCTCACGCCTTGCCACAAACGCTCAGGCAGATCGGTGACCCAATAGGCGTCCATCAAGACCAGCGACATCTGACTGCGCGCAGGCTTGAGAACGTCAAAACGGGCATCGACCACCATCAATGCGACCGATAGCACAGCCAGCACCAGAAAGCGCACGCCCAATGAGGGGCCCTTGGTGAAAAGCGGTTTAATAAGCCGCTCCTCCCAGGCAAATGTTCTGTTTATTCATACGGCATCAAACCGGCCTGGATGCAGACTGACAGAAGATAAACGCCAACAGGCAGCACTGCAAAGTGCTGCCTGTGCGTGAACAGCATAGAGGCGTCCGGCGAACTTACTCGCTGGAGAGCAGATCCATGGTGTGCTTATCCATCATTTCCAATGCACGGCCACCGCCGCGAGCAACACACGTCAGCGGATCTTCGGCGACGATCACCGGCAGCCCGGTTTCCTGGGCCAGCAGCTTGTCGAGGTCACGCAGCAAGGCGCCACCACCGGTCAGTACCAGGCCACGCTCGGCGATATCGGACGCCAGTTCCGGCGGCGATTGCTCCAGCGCGCTTTTTACCGCCTGGACGATAGTCGCCAGCGACTCTTGCAGGGCTTCGAGCACTTCATTGGAGTTCAGGGTAAAGGCACGTGGAACGCCTTCCGCCAGGTTACGGCCGCGAACATCGACTTCGCGTACTTCACCGCCTGGATAGGCAGTACCGATTTCCTGCTTGATGCGCTCGGCGGTGGACTCACCGATCAGGCTGCCGTAGTTGCGGCGCACGTAGGTGATGATCGCTTCGTCGAAACGGTCGCCGCCAACCCGTACGGATTCGGCGTAGACCACACCATTGAGGGAGATCAGCGCGATTTCAGTGGTACCGCCACCGATATCGACCACCATCGAACCGCGAGCTTCTTCAACCGGCAGGCCGGCACCGATGGCCGCGGCCATTGGCTCTTCGATCAGGAATACTTCACGGGCACCAGCCCCCAGGGCCGACTCACGGATGGCGCGGCGCTCAACCTGGGTGGATTTGCAAGGAACGCAGATCAACACGCGAGGGCTAGGCTGCAGGAAGCTGTTTTCGTGAACCTTGTTGATGAAATACTGAAGCATCTTTTCGCAAACGCTGAAGTCGGCGATCACGCCGTCCTTCATCGGACGAATGGCAGCAATGTTGCCCGGTGTACGGCCCAGCATGCGCTTGGCTTCCGTGCCGACAGCAACAACACTTTTCTGGTTACCGTGCGTCCGAATGGCCACAACCGATGGCTCATTCAGGACGATACCGCGCTCACGCACGTAAATAAGGGTGTTGGCAGTGCCCAGGTCAATGGAAAGATCGCTGGAAAACATGCCACGCAGTTTCTTGAACATGGGAAAGGGACCCTAGGCAACGCGTGGGTAAAAAAGTGCGGCAAACTCTAACAACGACAGGGATTTTGGGCAAGGCGCCAATATGTTAAATTGGCAGCTTTTCCGTGCACCAACCCCCACAATCGCGGCCTTATGACCGTAGAAATGCGGTAGTGTTCCGACAATCTAACACACGGACGACCTCCGTTTTGTTTTCCACTGGAGAATCCCATGGCGCTTGAACGCTCCGACGTGGAAAAAATCGCTCATTTGGCCTGCCTTGGCCTCAATGAAGCCGATCTTCCACATATCACTTCGGCCCTGAACAGCATTCTCGGGCTGGTCGACGAAATGCAGGCGGTCGATACCGACGGTATCGAACCGCTGGCCCACCCCCTGGAAGCCAGCCAGCGCCTGCGTGCAGACGTTGTGACCGAGTCCAATCACCGCGAGGCCTATCAGTCCATCGCACCAGCGGTCGAAAACGGCCTGTACCTGGTTCCGAAAGTCATCGACTAAAGGGAAAGAGCCTGCAATGCATCAATTGACTCTGGCCGAGATCGCCCGCGGACTCGCCGACAAGAAGTTTTCCTCCGAAGAGCTGACCAAGGTTCTGCTGGCGCGTATCGCCCAGCTGGACCCGCAGCTCAACAGCTTCATCAGCCTCACCGAAGAGCTGGCGCTGCAGCAGGCGCAAGCCGCCGACGCACGCCGCGCCAAGGGTGAGACCGGGGCCTTGCTGGGCGCGCCGATCGCCCACAAGGACCTGTTCTGCACCCAGGGGATCCGCACCAGCTGCGGCTCGAAGATGCTCGACAACTTCAAGGCCCCGTACGACGCCACCGTGGTCGCCAAGCTGGCCGCCGCCGGCGCCGTGACCCTGGGCAAGACCAACATGGACGAATTCGCCATGGGCTCGGCCAACGAGTCGAGCTACTACGGCGCCGTGAAGAACCCGTGGAACCTGGAGCACGTGCCAGGCGGCTCGTCCGGTGGTTCGGCCGCCGCCGTTGCCGCGCGCCTGCTGCCAGCGGCCACCGCCACCGACACCGGTGGATCTATCCGACAGCCGGCAGCCTTCACCAACCTCACCGGTCTGAAACCGACGTACGGTCGTGTTTCGCGCTGGGGCATGATCGCCTACGCGTCCAGCCTCGATCAGGGTGGCCCGTTGGCCCGCACCGCCGAAGACTGCGCAATTTTGTTGCAAGGAATGGCTGGCTTCGATGCGAACGACTCCACCAGCATCGACGAACCCGTGCCGGACTACAGCGCCAGCCTCAACGGCTCACTGCAGGGCCTGCGCATCGGCGTGCCGAAAGAGTACTTCAGCGAAGGTCTCGACCCGCGCATCGCCGAACTGATCCATAACAGCGTCAAGGAGCTGCAGAAGCTCGGTGCCGTGGTCAAGGAAATCAGCCTGCCGAACATGCAGCACGCGATCCCTGCGTACTACGTGATCGCGCCCGCCGAAGCCTCTTCCAACCTGTCGCGGTTCGACGGCGTGCGCTTTGGCTATCGTTGTGAAGACCCGAAAGACCTGACCGACCTGTACAAGCGTTCGCGCGGTGAAGGTTTTGGTGCCGAAGTCCAGCGCCGGATCATGGTCGGTGCCTACGCCCTGTCGGCCGGTTACTACGACGCCTACTACCTGAAGGCGCAAAAGATCCGTCGCCTGGTCAAGAACGACTTCATGGCTGCGTTCAATGAGGTCGACATCATCCTCGGCCCAACCACGCCGAACCCGGCCTGGAAACTCGGCGCCAAGAACAGCGACCCGGTCGCTGCGTACCTGGAAGACGTCTACACCATCACCGCCAACCTCGCGGGCCTGCCAGGCCTGTCGATGCCAGCCGGTTTTGTCGATGGCTTGCCGGTCGGCGTGCAACTGCTCGCCCCGTACTTCCAGGAAGGCCGCTTGCTCAACGTTGCGCACCAGTATCAGTTGCACACTGACTGGCACACCCGCACCCCGACAGGCTTCTGAGGAGAAACACATGCAATGGGAAGTTGTGATCGGGCTGGAGATTCATACCCAGCTCGCCACCCAATCGAAGATTTTCTCCGGCAGCGCCACCACCTTCGGTTCCGAACCGAACACCCAGGCCAGCCTGGTAGACCTGGGCATGCCTGGTGTACTGCCGGTGCTGAACCAGGAAGCGGTGCGCATGGCGGTGATGTTCGGCCTGGCGATTGACGCCGAGATCGGCCAGCACAACGTGTTCGCCCGCAAGAACTACTTCTACCCGGACCTGCCCAAGGGCTACCAGATCAGCCAGATGGAACTGCCGATCGTCGGCAAGGGCTACCTGGATATCCCCCTGGAAGACGGCACCATCAAACGTGTCGGCGTGACCCGCGCGCACCTGGAAGAAGATGCTGGCAAGAGCCTGCATGAAGAGTTCAACGGCGCCACCGGCATCGACCTGAACCGTGCCGGCACCCCGCTGCTGGAGATCGTTTCCGAGCCGGACATGCGCAGCGCCAAGGAAGCCGTGGCCTACGTCAAGACGATCCATGCACTGGTACGTTACCTGGGCATCTGCGATGGCAACATGGCCGAAGGCTCGTTGCGTTGCGACTGCAACGTCTCGGTGCGGCCAAAAGGCCAGGTCGAGTACGGCACCCGCTGCGAGATCAAGAACGTCAACTCGTTCCGCTTCATCGAGAAGGCGATCAACACCGAAGTACGTCGCCAGATCGAACTGATCGAAGACGGCGGCAAGGTGATCCAGCAGACGCGCCTGTACGATCCGAACAAAGACGAAACCCGCGCCATGCGCAGCAAAGAGGAAGCCAACGACTACCGTTACTTCCCCGATCCGGACTTGTTGCCAGTGGTGCTTGAGGACTCGTTCCTCAACGACATCCGCGCCACCTTGCCAGAACTGCCGCCGCAAAAACGCGAGCGCTTCCAGGACCAGTTCGGCCTGTCGGTCTACGATGCCAGCGTCCTGGCTTCGAGCCGCGAGCAAGCCGACTACTTCGAAAAAGTAGTGAGCATTGCCGGCGACGCCAAGCTGGCGGCCAACTGGGTCATGGTTGAACTGGGCAGCCTGTTGAACAAGCAGGGCTTGGAAATCGACGCAGCCCCGGTAACTGCCGAGCAACTGGGCGGCATGCTGTTGCGGATCAAGGACAACACCATCTCCGGCAAGATCGCCAAGACCGTGTTCGAAGCCATGGCCAACGGCGAAGGCAGCAGCGACGAGATCATCGACAAGCGTGGCCTCAAGCAAGTCACCGACAGCGGCGCGATCTCGGCGGTGCTCGATGAAATGCTCGCGGCCAATGCCGAGCAGGTTGAACAGTACCGCGCGGCAGACGAAGCCAAACGCGGCAAGATGTTCGGCTTCTTCGTCGGCCAGGCCATGAAAGCCTCCAAAGGCAAGGCCAACCCGCAACAGGTCAACGAACTGCTGAAAAGCAAGCTCGAAGGCTGATAACAATGGAGCCAGCAGTCAACACTGGCTCCACTCCCCGTGGGAGCGAGCCGGCTCGCGATAGCGGTTCGGCATTCAACTTTGCGTTGACTGCCGAACCGCTATCGCGAGCAGACGAAGCTCCCACGCTTGTTGCAGAGTCCCTTTTGATGAAACGTCTGCTTAGCGCCTGCGCCCTGCTCTCCCTGCTGGCCGGCTGTGCCAGCCACGACGTCGACCCCCGGGGCTACGACGAAACCGGAACCGCCTCCTATTACGGCGCCAAACACCATGGCAAACGCACCGCCAGCGGCGAGCCGTTTGACCAGTACGCCATGACCGCCGCCCACCGCCAACTGCCCTTCGGCACACGGGTGAAGGTCACCAACCTGAAAAACGACAAGAGTGTGGTGGTCCGCATCAACGACCGCGGCCCGCATACCCGTGGCCGCCTGATCGACTTGTCACGCGGGGCCGCCGACAAGTTGGGCATGCTGCGCAGTGGCACCGCGCGGGTTCGCGTACAAGCCCTGAACAACTGACCGGGAGCCACGACCATTTCCGGATTAGCCCAATTACCCCTGCCCAACGTGCTGCAACTGCTCTGCGCCCTGCTCCTGCTGGTCGCCGGCGCCGAGTTGCTGGTGCGTGCCGCCGTGCGCCTGGCCGCTCACCTCAGGGTCCGGCCGCTGGTCATCGGCCTGAGCATGGTCGCCTTCGGCAGCAGCGCGCCACAAATGGCCGTGAGCCTGCAAGCCGCCCTCGGGCAGAGCAGCGACATCGCCGTCGGCAGCGTGATCGGCAGCAACATCTTCAACATCCTGGTAACCCTCGGCCTATCGGCACTGATCATCCCCTTGCGGGTTGCCCGGCAACTGGTGCGCCTCGACATCCCGCTGCTGATCGGCGCCAGCCTGCTGGTGTTCGCCCTGGCCTGGAACGAACAACTGAGCGCCCTCGATGGTGGTGTGCTGCTGGCTGCGTTGGCGCTGTACCTGGGCCTGCTGTGGCGCCAGTCGCGGCCCACCACCCGCCCATCTCGGCCGACAGCCGACGCGCCGCGCACGCCCTGGTTGAGCAGCGTCCTGCTGATGCTTGCCGGGCTGGGCTTGCTGGTGTTCGCCGGGCACTTGCTGCTCGATGCGACGGTAGCACTGGCCAGCAAGCTGGGCCTGTCCGAGCGCATCATCGGCCTGACCGTCGTCGCCGTCAGCACCTCCCTGCCCCAGCTCGCCACCTCGCTGATTGCCGCGCTGCGCGGCCAGCGTGACATCGCCGTGGGCAACGTGATCGGCGGCAACCTGTTCAACCTGCTGGGCGTCCTGGGGATCACCGCCCTGCTGGCACCGGTGCCGCTGTCGGTCTCCCCCAATGCCCTGGATTTCGATCTGCCGGTGATGCTCGGTGTCACCTTGCTGTGCTTGCCCGTGTTCTATTCCGGCTACCGCATCACCCGCGCCGAAGGCCTGCTGTTCCTCGCCCTGTACCTGGCATACGGGCTGCATGTGGTGTCGTTCACCACCGGCATGCCGCTGGCCGGCAAGCTGGAACAACTGATGCTGCTGTGCGTCTTGCCGGCCCTGCTGGCATTTTTACTGTTCACCTCAGTGCGCGCCTGGCGCCGCCAACACAACAAAAGAGAATCGCCATGACCGACTCCGCAAGCTCCAGCAAACCCACCGGTATCGAAGTCCGCCGCCAGGTCATGGGCGACGCCTTTGTCGACCGCTCCATGGGCAATGCCACCGACCTGACCCGACCGTTCCAGGAGTTCGTCAACGAACACGCCTGGGGAGCGGTATGGAATCGTGGTGGCCTGGAACTGAAGACCCGCAGCCTGATCACCCTCGCCGCCCTTACTTCGCTCAAGTGCCCCCAGGAACTCAAGGGGCACGTGCGCGGGGCGCTGAACAACGGCTGCACGGTGGACGAGATTCGCGAAACCCTGATGCATTGCGCGGTCTACGCCGGGGTTCCGGCGGTGATGGAGGCGTTCCGCGCAGCGCAGGAAGTGATCGACAGCTACCAGAATCCGGAGTGACCCTGTTGCGTTGAAGTGGACAGGCCCTTCAGATCCAGCCGCCCCACTGCAGCAGGAAGATCCCGACGTTAGTCGTCACCGCCGCCATCAAGGTGGTGATGACAATGATCGCCGCCGCCAGCTCATGATTGCCATTGGCCGCCCGGGCCATGACAAAACTTGCAGCGGCGGTCGGGCTGCCGAAGTACAGGAACAGAATCCCCAGCTCCGCCCCACGAAAGCCCCATAGCCAGGCACCCAGCGTGGCCAGTATCGGCAAGCCGATCATCTTCACCAGGCTCGAGCTCAAGGCCATGTTGCCGCTTTTGCGCAGTGCCGCCATGGAGAGCGTGCCGCCGATACAGATCAGCGCCAGCGGCAAGGTGGTTTGCGCCAGGTACTGCCCGGAAGTTTCCAGCCATCCCGGCAAGCCGATCTTGAAATAGGCGAACGGTGCGGCCGCAATCACGCTGATGATCAGCGGGTTGCTGAATACGCTTTTGCAGATGCTCCACGGATCGGACTTGATCACTGGGCTGTACACCGCCAGCACGATGGTCGACAGGGTGTTGTAGAACAGGATCACCAGCGCCGCGAGAATCGCCCCCAGGGAAATTCCGTAGTCGCCATACATGCTCGCCGCCAGCGCCAGGCCGATGACCCCGTTGTTGCCACGAAACGCTCCCTGGGTGTAGATCCCGCGGTCTTCGCGCGGGCACTTGAAAATCGCCCAGCCCCAGGCAATGGCAAAGCACACCAGGGTCGCGAGGGAGAAGTAGATCAGCAGCGCCGGTTGCAACGCCGCATGCAGGTCGGCATGCAGGATGCCCAGAAACAGCAACGCCGGCATGGTGACGTTGAACACCAGTGCCGACGCCGTGTGGATGAAGTTGTCGTTGATCCAGTCGATGCGCTTGAGCAGTACACCCAGAAACAGCATGGCAAAGACGGGCGCGGTGATGTTCAGGGTTTCAAGAAAGATGGCCAGCATGCCGGGTGAACCTTGAGGGCGTCGTTAGGGGGCTAATGATAAGCCACCAAGGACATCGGCGTCTGCGAGCTCGCCATCGCGAGCAAGCTCGCTCCCACAGGATCCTCGGTGTTCACGCGTTTTATGCAACGCAAAAAATCACTGTGGGAGCTGGCGCCCGCTTGCGGCTTGCCAGCGATGAACGATAACGCGGTCTTAGGTTATGGGCGCCGGATTGAACAAGGTGATGTCATTATGCAGCTTGTGCTTTTCAGCCCACGTCTGCTGTTTGCCGCTGGCCACGTCCAGGTAGTAGTGGAACAGCTCCCAGCCCAGTTCCTCGATGGACGCCCGCCCGGTGGCGATGCGCCCGGCATCGATGTCGATCAGGTCTGGCCAGCGTTGCGCCAGTTCGGTGCGGGTCGAAACCTTCACCACCGGTGCCATGGCCAGCCCATAGGGCGTACCCCGGCCGGTGGTGAATACATGCAGGTTCATCCCCGCCGCCAGTTGCAGCGTCCCACAGACAAAGTCGCTGGCCGGGGTCGCACAGAAAATCAGCCCTTTGCGCTTGAACCGCTCGCCCGGACCGAGCACGCCATTGATCGCACTGCTACCGGACTTGACGATCGACCCCAGGGACTTCTCGACAATGTTCGATAACCCGCCCTTCTTGTTGCCCGGCGTGGTGTTGGCACTACGATCCGCCTCGCCCTTGGCCAGGTAACGGTCGTACCAGTCCATTTCCCGCACCAGTTCCTGGGCCACGTCCTGGTTTTCCGCGCGCGAGGTCAGCAGGTAAATGGCATCGCGCACTTCGGTGACTTCGGAAAACATCACCGTGGCACCGGCCCGCAGCAGCAGGTCCGAGGCATATCCGAGCGCCGGGTTGGCGGTGATCCCGGAAAACGCATCGCTGCCGCCACACTGCATGCCGAGGATCAACTCCGACGCCGGCACGGTTTCCCGACGCCTGCGATCGAGCTTCTTCAAGCGCGTCTCGGCCAACTCCATGATCTGCTCGATCATTTCGGTGAAGCCGTGACTGGAATCCTGCAAGCGGTAGAGCCATGGCTCGCTCAAATCCACCGAACTGTCGTCCTCGTGCATCACCTGCCCGGCCTGCAATTTCTCGCAGCCGAGACTGATCACCAGCGCTTCGCCACCGAGGTTCGGGTTGCGCGCCAGATTGCGCACCGTGCGAATCGGAATGTATGCGTCGGTGGCAGTGATGGCCACGCCGCAGCCGTAGCTGTGGGTCAACGCCACCACGTCATCGACATGCGGGTACTTGGGCAGCAACTCGTCCTTGATCCGCTTGACCGCGTGATCGAGTACCCCGGTGACGCATTGCACGGTGGTAGTGATCCCGAGAATGTTGCGGGTGCCGACGGTACCGTCGGCGTTGCGATAACCCTCGAAGGTGTAGCCTTCCAGTGGTGCCTGGGCTGCCGGCACCTCAGTGGACAGCGGCAGGCTGTCCAGCGGCGGCGCGGTCGGCATGCGCAGTTGATCTTCCTTGACCCAGCTACCTCGGGGAATCGGCTGCAAGGCGTAGCCAATAGTCTGGCCGTAACGAATCACCTGGCCACCTTCTGGAATGTCCTCCAGGGTGACCTTGTGGCTCTGTGGCACGAAGTCCACGGTGACCAGGCCGTCCGCAAATTCGGTACCGGCCGGTACGCCCTGATCGTTGACCACGATCACTACGTTATCCCGCTCGTGCAGGCGGATGTAGCGCGGCGAGTCGGAATGTTCAATCAACTGCATGACGCCGCTCCTCAGGAATGCGCTTGGGATAATTTGCCGGAGGCTTCAGGCCCGTTGACCGGCGGCTCCTTGAGCACTACGCGCTTGATCGGACCAACGATCACCAGGTAGCTGAACACCGCGACCAGCGCGTTGCAGCCGACAAACACCAGCGCCCACTTGAACGAACCGGTGGAACTGATGATGTAGCCGATGACAATCGGTGTGGTGATCGAGGCAATGTTGCCAAAGGTGTTGAACAGACCGCCACTGAGACCGGCAATCTGTTTCGGCGAAGTGTCGGATACCACCGCCCAACCCAGGGCGCCAACGCCTTTGCCGAAGAAGGCCAGGGCCATGAAGCCCACCACCATCCATTCCACGTCCACATAGTTGCAGGCCACGATACTGCTGGAGACCAGCAGGCCGGCAATGATCGGCGCCTTGCGGGCGAAGGTCAGGGAATGGCCTTTGCGCAGCAGGTAGTCGGAAATCACCCCGCCGAGTACACCACCGATGAAGCCGCAGATGGCCGGCAACGAGGCAATGAAACCGGCCTTGAGAATGGTCATGCCACGTTCTTGGACCAGGTACACCGGGAACCAGGTCAGGAAGAAGTAAGTGATGCCGTTGATGCAGTACTGGCCCAGGTAGACGCCGAGCATCATGCGGTTGGTCAACAACTGGCGAATGTAGTCCCACTTCGGTCCGTCGGCTTTCTTGCCCTGGCCCTTGTCGTGGTCCATGTCGACCATGCCGCCGTTGTCGGCAATGTGCTTGAACTCGGCCTCATTGATCATCGGATGCTGGCGTGGGCTGTAGATCACCTTGAGCCAGATACCGGAGAAGATGATGCCGATTACGCCCATGACGATGAACACGTGCTGCCAGCCGAAGCTGTAGACGATCCAGCCCATCAGCGGTGCAAACAGCACCGTGGCGAAGTATTGCGCGGAGTTGAAGATCGCCGAGGCCGTGCCACGTTCCGCAGTCGGGAACCAGGCCGCAACGATGCGGGCGTTACCCGGGAAGGATGGCGCTTCGGCCAGGCCCACCAGAAAGCGCAGCATGAACAACGCGACGACCGCGGTCGACATGCCAAATTCACCGACATAGCCTTGCAGCACGGTGAACAGCGACCAGGTGAAGATGCTCAGGGCGTAGATTTTTTTCGAACCGAATCGGTCCAGCAGCCAGCCACCGGGAATTTGCCCGGCCACGTAGGCCCAACCGAATGCGGAAAAGATGTAACCGAGGGTGACCGCGTCGATACCGAGGTCTTTCTGCAGGCTGGAACCTGCGATGGCGATAGTGGCACGGTCGGCGTAGTTGATCGTGGTCACCAGAAACAGCATGAGCAGGATCAAATAGCGGACGTGGGTCGGCTTGGTCGCTTGCATGTACGTGTACTCCCACTGATTATTTTTATGCGCGGGTGAATCTGTCAGTGCGGTATCCGGTGGACCCGGATACCGCGGTGCAGCGGGTTACGATCCGATGTAAGAAGTTTTTACGACCGTGTAAAACTCTTGTGCATAGCGACCTTGCTCACGAGATCCATAGGATGAACCTTTTCGCCCACCAAACGGAACGTGGTAATCCACACCGGCGGTCGGCAGGTTGACCATCACCATCCCAGCCTGGGAGTGGCGCTTGAAGTGGTTGGCGTGTTTCAGCGAGGTAGTGCAGATACCTGCCGACAAGCCGAACTCGGTGTCATTGGCCATGGCCAGCGCCGCCTCGTAGTCGGCGACCCTGACGATATTGGCCACCGGACCGAAGATTTCTTCACGGCTGATGCGCATGCCTGCTTCGCTGTCGGCAAACAACGTCGGGGCAAGGAAATAGCCTTCGGTGTCGCAAGTCACCAGCGACCCGCCACTGACCAGGCGCGCACCTTCGGACTGGCCGATGTCGATGTATTTCAGGTCCTGTTCAAGCTGGGCCTGGGACACCACCGGACCAATGTCGGTGCCGGACTGCAGCGCATGGCCGACCTTGATCGACTTCATTCTTTGGGCCATGGCCGCGACGAACCGGTCGTGAATCCCGGCGGTGACAATCAACCGGCTCGAGGCCGTGCAACGCTGGCCAGTGGAGTAGAATGCGCTCTGTACCGACAACTCGACCGCCTGCTGCAGGTCGGCGTCGTCGAGAATGATCTGCGGGTTCTTGCCACCCATTTCCAGCTGCACCTTGGCTTGGCGCGAAACACAGTTGACCGCAATCTGCCGACCCACACCCACCGAGCCGGTAAAGCTGATGCCATCGACTTTCGGGCTGTTGACCAGCGCCTCGCCGACCACACGACCGCTGCCCATCACCAGGTTGAACACCCCAGCCGGGAAACCGGCACGGGAGATGATTTCCGCCAGCGCCCAGGCGCAACCCGGTACCAGGTCAGCCGGCTTGAGCACCACACAGTTGCCATAAGCCAGGGCCGGGGCGATTTTCCACGCGGGGATCGCGATCGGGAAGTTCCACGGAGTAATCAGGCCAACCACGCCGAGGGCTTCACGGGTGACTTCAACGTTGACCCCCGGGCGCACGGACGGCAGGTAGTCGCCGGACAGACGCAGGCATTCACCGGCGAAAAACTTGAAGATGTTGCCCGCGCGGGACACCTCGCCAATGGCTTCGGGCAGAGTCTTGCCCTCTTCGCGCGCCAGCAGGGTGCCCAGTTCTTCGCGACGCGCGAGGATTTCGCTACCGACTTTGTCCAGCGCATCGCTGCGGGCCTGGATACCTGAAGTCGACCAGGCCGGGAATGCAGCGCGTGCAGCATCGATGGCGGCGTTCACCTGGGCCAGGTCGGCCTTGGCGTATTCGCCCACCACATCGGACAGGTCCGAGGGGTTGATGTTGGCCGAATAGTCCGCACCGGCAACCCATTGGCCAGCGATGTAGTTGTCGAATCTTTTTACGTCTGCCACGGCAATCTCCTTACGCAAAAGGCCGCTGATTACTCAGCGGCCTTGTTTAATCGGTTTGTTACTGCGCACCTTGCTTGTCGATCAAGGCGGCCAGTGCTTCGTATTCTTCAGGCAGCAGATCGGTCAGCGGGGCACGTACAGGACCTGCGTCGTAACCGGAGATTTTCGCGCCAGCCTTGACGATGCTCACTGCGTAACCGGCCTTGCGGTTGCGGATATCCAGGTACGGCAGGAAGAAGTCATCGATGATCTTGCCGACGGTGGCGTGGTCTTCACGGGCAATGGCACGGTAGAAGTCCATCGCGGTTTTCGGGATGAAGTTGAACACCGCCGACGAATAAACCGGTACACCCAGGGCCTTGTAGGCCGCGGCGTAGACTTCTGCGGTTGGCAGGCCGCCGAGGTAGCTGAAGCGATCACCGAGGCGGCGACGGATCGACACCATCAACTCGATATCGCCCAGGCCGTCCTTGTAGCCGATCAGGTTCGGGCAGCGTTCGGCCAGGCGCTCGAGCAGCGGCGCGGTCAGGCGGCAAACGTTACGGTTGTAGACCACCACACCGATCTTCACCGATTTGCACACGGCTTCAACGTGGGCGGCAACGCCATCCTGGCTGGCTTCAGTCAGGTAGTGCGGCAGCAGCAACAGGCCCTTGGCGCCCAGACGCTCGGCCTCTTGTGCATATTCGATGGCCTGGCGGGTGGAACCACCCACGCCGGCCAGGATCGGCACGCTGGTTTCACAGGTGTCGACGGCGGTCTTGATGATTTCCGAGTATTCGCTGGCGGCCAGGGAGAAAAACTCGCCGGTGCCACCGGCGGCGAACAGTGCCGAGGCACCATACGGGGCCAGCCATTCCAGGCGCTTGATGTAGCCAGCGCGGTTGAAGTCGCCCTGGGCATTAAAGTCAGTCACCGGGAAAGACAGCAGGCCGGAAGAGAGGATGGACTTCAGTTCTTGTGGATTCATTATTCGAACACCCTAAGTAGCACGTTGTGATGAAAGCCGCTCAGCGTCATGCTGATGTTGTATGTCATCGTACAACTTAAAATACAACCGTCAACTGCATTTCATCATCCACAGGCCAAGCCAGCCCTTCTCGAGACCTGGATTTATGTCTAAGTAATTGATTTAAATCTGTTAAATACGAAAACAAAAAAACATCCCTGAAGCAGCTGATCAGCGCTTCTGCTTTTTCTGTTATGGGATGTCCTACGGCAAACACCGGCAATTGCGATGCGAACCTCACAACAGTGGGCATTGCGCCCACTGTGGGTTGCGACGAGCTGTTTAGCCGCGCTGGGCCTGGGCCTCTTCGTGGGCATGGCGCAGGCGCTCACGGCTGTTGGTCAGGTGCAGGCGCATGGCGGCGCGGGCTGCATCCGAATCCTGGCGCGCGATGGCGTCGTAGATTTCATCGTGCTCACGGGCCAGCCGGCTCATGTAGTGCTGGTGGTCATCATGGGCCAGGCGTGCCGAGTTGAGGCGGGTACGCGGGATGATGCTGGTACCCAGGTGGGTCATGATGTCGGTGAAGTAGCGGTTGCCGGTGGCCAGGGCAATCTGCAGGTGGAACTGGAAGTCCGAAGCCACCGCGTCCCCGGCATGCGCAGCGCTTTCATTCAGCGCATCCAGCGCCGCCCGCATCAAGGCCAGTTGCTCGGGGCTGCGGCGTTGCGCGGCCAGCCCGGCAGATTCGACTTCCAGGCTGATGCGCAACTCCAGTACTGCCAGCACGTCACGCAGGGTGACCACGGTGGCCGGATCGATGCGAAATCCGCTAGGGCTTGGGGTGTCGAGCACAAAGGTGCCGATCCCGTGGCGGGTTTCCACCTGCCCCGCAGCCTGCAAGCGCGAGATCGCTTCACGGACCACCGTACGGCTGACGCCGTGGGCCTCCATGATCGCCGACTCAGTGGGTAACTTGTCGCCACGCTTGAGCAAGCCGTCGCGAATCTGCTCGGACAGCACCGTCACCAGTTCCTGCGCGAGGCTACGGCGCTTGCGGGGCAGACGAGGGACGTCGATCGGGTTTTCCATGGTCAAGATCAATCTCAGGCAAGCAGTGATACGCACATCATAGCGCAGGGCGGTTGTACGATCACTGTTGACCTATATTTGCAGTGGGATCAGGCCGTCACGGTCTGCTCCTGCAGATGGCCGTTGTCGATCCGCACATGGCGCGGATGGAACCGTTTCAGGCTGCTGCGGTGGCCGACGCTGACGATGCTCAAGCCCGGCAGTTGATCGATCAGCGCCTGGTACAGCGTGGCCTCGTCTTCCTCGTCCATCGCCGAAGTGGCTTCGTCCATGTACAGCCATTGCGGTGCATAAAGCAGCGCACGGGCGAATGCCAGGCGTTGCTGTTCACCCGGCGACAGCATGCGCTGCCAGTGGTTGGCTTCATCCAGGCGCGGCACCAGATGGGGCAGGCGACAGGTCTCCAGCACCTGCACGTAGCGCTCATGCGGATAGGTATCGCCGGACTGTGGATAACTCAAGGCTTCACGCAGCGTGCCAATCGGCAGGTAGGGTTTCTGCGGCAGGAACAGGTAGCGCGCACTGGGCAGGCGAATGGCCCCATGCCCGGCCGGCCATAAACCGCCCATGGCCCGCAACAGGGTACTTTTGCCGCTACCCGAGCGACCGCTGAGCATCAGCCTGTCGCCCTGCTCCACAGTCATGTCGGCGCTGGTCAGCAGATGACGACCATCCGCCAGGTCCAGGCCCACCTGCTGCACTTGCAGCTCAGCGCCCTCCTGGCGTACATCGATGGCCGGCGCCCGCTCTTCGTTTTCGCTCATGGCCTGGCGAAAACTCAACAACCGGTCACAGGTGGCACGCCAGGCTGCCAGGTCGGCGTAGGCGCTGATGAACCAGCTGAAGTTCTCCTGCACGTTGCCAAAAGCCGAGTTGATCTGCATCAGTTCCCCCAGCTCGATCTTGCCGGAGAAATACCGTGGCGCCGCGACGATGAACGGGAAGATGATCGCGATCTGACCGTAACCCGCGGTGAAGAAAGTCAGGCGCTTGGACACTTTCATGATGTCCCAGAAGTTGTGCCAGACCATGCCGAACCGCGTACTCAAGCGCTGGTTTTCATTCGCCTCGCCGTTGTAAAGCGCAATGCTCTCGGCATTCTCGCGGACCCGCACCATGGAGAACCGCAGGTCGGCTTCAAAGCGTTGTTGCTGGTTGTTCAGGCCGATCAGGCGGCGACCGATCAGGTGGGTGATCCAACTGCCCACCAGCGCGTAGACCAGGGCGCACCAGAACATATAGCCAGGAATGGTGTAGCCAAATACTTCGATACTGCCGGAAACGCCCCACAGGATGATCGAGAACGACACCAGGCTGACCACGGTGCGAATCAGCCCCAGGCCCAGGCTCAGGGTGTTGCTGGTGAAACTGTTGAGGTCTTCGGAGATTCGCTGGTCCGGGTTGTCGGTGTAACCGCCCTGCTCCAGCTGGTAGTAGTTCTTGTGCCCGAGCCAGCGGGCGAAGTGTTTCTCGGTGAGCCAGGCACGCCAGCGGATGGTCAGCATCTGGGTCAGGTACAAACGGTAGACCGCCCCCAGGATCGCCACCGCGGCAATCCCGCAGAAATACAGGATCAGGCTCCAGAACGCGGCATCGTCCTTCTTTTGCAGGGCGTTGTAGAAGTCCTTGTACCAACTGTTGATCCACACGGAGATCGCCACGCTGAACAGCGACAGGCCGATCACCGCAATCAACAGCAACCAGGCCTTGCCCTTCTCTTCACTGCGCCAATAAGGCGTGATCATCTGCCAGACACGGCGGAAAAACTGACCGCGCACCGCATCGTTGACCGCGCAATATTCAGCGTTCTGATTCATGGTTCAGGCTCGGTAGGAAACACAGGGAGTACGAACCGATCATAGATGATCGGTTCATTTTGTCCGGGTGGCTGGCGATTTTCGTTCAGCGACGGTTCAGCGGCGAACCGGACGCTTCTGCAGTTTGCGCTGCAGGGTGCGCCGATGCATGCCCAGGGCGCGGGCGGTGGCGGAGATGTTGCCTTCGTGCTCGGTGAGGACGCGCTGGATGTGTTCCCACTGCAGGCGGTCCACCGACATCGGGTTTTCCGGCACCAGGGTATCGAGGTCGGCATGCTCGGACAGCAAGGCGGCCAGCACATCATCGGCATCGGCCGGTTTGCACAGGTAATTGCAGGCGCCGCGCTTGATCGCCTCGACGGCTGTGGCAATGCTCGAGTAACCGGTGAGGATTACCACGCGCATTTCCGGGTCGAGCTCCAGCAGCTTGGGCAGCAGCACCAATCCCGAATCGCCATCCATTTTCAGGTCCAGTGCGGCGTAGTCCGGCAGGTCCTGCTGTGCGATGACCAGGCCTTCCTCGGCGGAACCGGCGGTGCTGACGCGAAAACCGCGGCGGCTCATGGCGCGAGCCATGACGCGGGTGAAAGTAGCGTCGTCGTCTACCAGCAATAAATGCGGCAGGTCTTCGCCTTCGACTTGGATCTCGTCACTCATGGTCGTCTCCTCGTGCGGCACGGGGCAGGCGCAGCTCGGTGAGCGTACCGCCTTCCTCATGACTATAGAGTTTCACTGAGCCGCCGGCGCGTGTCACGCTGGCCTTGCTCAAAAACAGGCCCAGGCCGAAACCTTTGCCCTTGGTGGTAAAAAATGGCTTGCCGATCTGCTCGGCAATGGCCAGCGGCACACCGGCACCGTGGTCGCGAATACTGATGGTCAGCTCCACGGCGTCCCAGTCCAGCGTCACTTCCAGTCCTTCCGGGCAGGCGTCGGCGGCATTGTTCAGCAGGTTGAGCAAGGCCTGGGTCAGGTCCGGCGGCGGTGCCAGGCGCGGTTCGCTGCCTTCCCCCTTCCGCTGCAGGCGGTAAGTGGCTTCCGGACGCATCAGGTGCCAGCGGTCGAGCGCTTCGTTGAGCCAGACGCTGACGTCCTGCATGTCCACTGCCAGGCGGCGATTGTTCTCGGCGGCGCGCACCAGTTGCTGCAAGGTCTGCTTGCAGAGCTTCACCTGGTCCTGCAGCACGCTCAAGTCCTCGCGCAGCAGCGGGTCATGATGATCTTGCAGCATCTCGTTGATCAACACGCTCATGGTCGCCAGCGGGGTGCCCAATTCATGGGCGGCGCCAGCAGCCTGGGTGGCCACGGCCAGCAACTGTTGATCGCGCAGCCCCTCTTCCCGGCGGATCGCCCGCAGCTCTTCCTGGCGGCGCAGCTCTTCGGCCATGCGCGCGGCAAAGAAGGTGATGACCGCCGCCGCCAGGGCGAAACTCAGCCACATCCCATAGATCTGCATCTTTTCCCGGTACATCGGGAAGGTTTCCAGGGGGTAGAACTGCGCCAGCAGCAAGGTGTACATGGTCAGCGCAATGCCCGACAGAATCACCGAATAGCGCCACGGCAAGGTCACGGCAGCGATGGTCAGCGGCACCAGGTAATAAGAGACGAACGGGTTGGTCGAACCGCCCGAGAAATACAGCAGCGCACTGTGGATAAACAGGTCGCAGGCCAGTTGCACGGCGTACTCGAGCTCAGTCACCGGCCACGAGGTGCGCAGCCGGATGGCGGTAAAGGCGCACAGCAGCATCGAGCAACCGAGGGTCGCGGCCAGCTCCAGCCAGGGCAGCGGCAGCAGGTCGAACCAATAGGCGAGCCCCACCGAACCGGCCTGGGCGGCCAGCACCAGGGTGCGGATGAACGTCAGTCGCCAGAGGTTTTGGCGAGTCGCGGAAAGTAGTTGTACGGGGGCGAGCATGAGCTCTCCTGATGAGCGCTCCAGGCGGATCGCGTCGAGTATAACCAAGCAGGGGGCCTGACAGGCAAAACTGCGGCAAAGCGACACAGGGCAATTGACCGCGCTGCGACCACCTGGCGCTAACTGTATAGAAGTTGTAACCGGCTGAACCGGACAATAGCAGCTAGAGTCTGATGGTTTTACGCAGGCTCGCAACCTTACCCCTGCGCACCACCCAAGGAGCTTTGATGAACACATTTCGCCGCAGTGCCGCCCTTCTCGCCCTCAGTGCCGGCGCCCTGGCCAGCCTCCCGGCCCTGGCCGCGGACGAGCTGCACTACAACCAGATTTCCCTGCGCGCCGAAGTCAGCCAGGAAGTGGCCCGCGACCTGATGATAGTGACCCTCTACACCGAAGAGCAGAATGCCGACCCGGCCAAGCTGGCGGCCGTGGTGAGCACCGCGATGAACAAGGCACTGGGCCAAGCGCGGCAGGTCAAGGATGTGACCCTGCGCCAGGGCAGCCGCAACAGCTACCCGATCTACGACGACAAGGGCCAGAAGATCACCGGCTGGCGTGAGCGCGCCGAACTGCGCCTGGAAAGCTCGGACTTCGCCGCCCTGTCCAAACTCACCGGTGAACTGCTCGGCGACCTGAAGATGGCCGGCATGGACTTCGCCATCGCCACCCCGACCCGCAAGGCCAGCGAGGATGCGCTGCTCAAGGAAGCGGTCAACGCCTTCAAGGCCCGCGCCCAACTGACCACCGAAGCCCTGGGTGGCAAGGGTTACAAAATCGTCAACCTGAACCTCAACAGCAACGGTTATCCACAGCCTTACCTGCGCGCGCCGATGATGATGAAAGCGGCCGCAATGGATTCCGCCCCGGTGACCCCGCAAGTGGAAGCCGGCACCAGCCAGGTCAGCATGTCGGCCGACGGTTCTATTGAAGTGTTGATGCCGTAACGCTTGTGGAAGCTGGTCGGGCGGCGTTGATGCAGTTTACGTGAGACCGCATCAACGCCGTTCGCAGGCAAGCCTTGGTCATACAGATCTACCCTGCGCCAATCCCCCCTCGTCATCGCGAAAAACCCGTCTAGGCTGTACGTATGGCTGGGTAACATCGCGCCTCGGCAAGGTGCGCCAACTGTGCTATCAGCACACATTTGGTGCGCCTATCGCACCGAAATACCCCCGCGCAAACGATCAAATGCGTCAAAGTTTATAGGAATGCGACATTAAGGTACGTTCGTACCACTGTTTAAGACTTGTAGCCGCTCTGGATCTTGCATTGGGTATAGGCCCTGCATAAGTATCCGCAGGTCGACTCACGAGGTCGTCCTCTAATTCCAAAAATGACAACAATCATGAGGCCACCATGCTCAAACACGCGGTCATTCCGTTTTTAGTCGGCGCCAGCTTGCTTGCTAGCGCACCCTTCGCCTCCGCGGCGACTAACCTGGTGTTTTGCTCCGAAGGGAGCCCGGCCGGTTTTGATCCTGGCCAGTACACCACCGGAACCGACTTCGACGCCTCGGCAGAGACCATGTTCAACCGCCTGAGCCAGTTCGAACGTGGCGGCACCGCTGTTGTTCCAGGCCTGGCCACCAGCTGGGACGTGTCCCCGGATGGCCTGACCTACACCTTCCACCTGCGCGAAGGGGTCAAGTTCCACACCACGCCCTACTTCAAGCCGACCCGTGAATTCAACGCCGACGACGTGCTGTTTACCTTCAACCGCATGATCGACAAAGACATGCCGTTCCGCAAAGCCTACCCCACCGAGTTCCCGTACTTCACGGACATGGGGATGGACACCAACATCAAGAACATCGAAAAAATCGACGACAAGACCGTCAAGTTCACCTTGGGCACGGTCGACGCCGCGTTCATCCAGAACCTGGCCATGAGCTTTGCCTCGATCCAGTCTGCCGAGTACGCCGACAAACTGTTGAAGGAAGGCAAGCCGGGCGACATCAACCAGAAGCCGATCGGCACTGGCCCGTTCGTGTTCAAGAGCTACCAGAAAGACTCCAACATCCGTTACACCGGCAACAAGGACTACTGGAAGCCTGAAGACGTCAAGATCGACAACCTGATCTTCGCCATCACCACCGACCCGTCGGTGCGTATCCAGAAGCTGAAGAAAAACGAATGCCAGGTCACCCTGTTCCCACGTCCGGCCGACCTCAAGGCCCTGGGTGAAGACAAGGACCTGAAACTGCCGCATCAGGCGGGTTTCAACCTCGGCTACATTGCCTACAACGTGATGCCGGTCCTCAAGGGCCGTACCGACGCCAACCCACTGGCCAAGCTGGAAGTGCGCCAGGCGCTGGACATGGCGGTGAACAAGCAGCAGATCATCGACTCGGTCTACCAGGGCGCTGGCCAACTGGCCGTCAATGCCATGCCGCCAACCCAGTGGTCCTATGACGACACCATCAAGGACGCCAAGTACGACCCTGAAAAGGCCAAGGAACTGCTGAAAAAGGCTGACATCAAGCCGGGCACCGAAATCACCCTGTGGGCCATGCCGGTCCAGCGTCCGTACAACCCGAACGCCAAGCTGATGGCAGAAATGCTGCAGTCGGATTGGGCGAAAATCGGCCTCAAGGTCAACATCGTCAGCTACGAATGGGGCGAGTACATCAAGCGCTCCAAAGGTGGCGAGAACCAGGCCATGATCATTGGCTGGAGCGGTGACAATGGTGACCCGGACAACTGGTTGAACGTACTGTTTGGCTGCGACTCCCTGAGCGGCAACAACTTCTCGAAATGGTGCGACAAGCCGTACGACACCATCATCAAGGAAGCCAAGGCCACCACCGACGTTGCCAAACGCACCGAGCTGTACAAGCAGGCGCAACACCTCCTCAAAGATGCAGTCCCGATGACACCTATCGCGCACTCGACGGTGTATCAGCCCATGCGCAACACCGTGCAGGACTTCAAGATCAGCCCGTTTGGCTTGAACTCCTTCTACGGCGTCAGCGTCAGCGTCAGCAAATAAGGTATTGCCGCGGCGACCTTGCTGAGGTCGTCGCGGCGCTATCTGCCAAGACAGCGGAATTGACCTACATCCCAAATCACTGCGGCCTACTGCCACGGGTTTAGGACGTATCGCCTTTTCTTACCTGTATTTAAGGCCTTTCGCATTTACCGCCCGACACTCGACTCACTAACGTCGAGGGTCCGACCGTACTGCGCCTGGAATGGCAATCGCTGAAACCCGTGGTTCTGTGCCCGCACGTCCCCGGACGGGACGAGGGCTCATGGTTTATTTCCAATAAGAGAGGGAGTGTCATGCGCCATACCTTGGTTTTATCCGCCCTACTGGGCAGCGGCCTGTTGGCCGCCACCTCCATCAGCCAGGCCGCCAGCAACAGCCTGGTTTTCTGCTCCGAAGGCAGCCCGGCGGGCTTCGACACTGCGCAATACACCACCGCCACCGACAACGATGCCGCCGAGCCACTGTACAACCGGCTGGCCGAGTTCGAGAAAGGCGCCACCAGCGTCGTTCCGGGCCTGGCGACCCGCTGGGATATTTCCGCAGACGGCCTGACCTACACCTTCCACCTGCGCGAAGGGGTGAAATTCCACACCACCAAGTACTTCACCCCGAGCCGGGATTTCAACGCCGACGACGTGCTGTTCACCTTCAACCGCATGCTTCACACCGACCACCCTTTCCGTAAGGCCTACCCCACTGAGTTCCCGTACTTCAACGGGATGAGCCTGAACAAGAACATCGCCAAGGTCGAAAAAACCGCGCCCCTGACCGTGGTCATGACCCTGAACTCAGTCGACGCTGCGTTCATCCAGAACCTCGCCATGAGTTTCGCCTCGATTCTCTCGGCCGAGTACGCCGACCAGTTGCTGGCCTCGGGCAAACCCAGCGACATCAACCAGAAGCCGGTGGGCACCGGGCCTTTCGTGTTCCAGCGTTACCAGAAGGACTCGCAGATTCGCTATGCGGGCAACAAACAGTACTGGGACCCGAGCCGAGTCAAACTCGACCAACTGATTTTTGCGATCAACACCGATGCCTCGGTACGGGTGCAGAAACTCAAGGCGGGCGAGTGCCAGGTCACGCTGCATCCGCGCCCGGCCGATGTCGAGGCGCTGAAAAAAGACCCGAAGCTGCAACTGATCGAAAAACCCGGGTTCAACCTCGGCTACATCGCCTACAACGTCCAGCACAAACCCTTCGACCAGCTCCAAGTGCGCCAGGCGCTGGACATGGCGGTGAACAAGCAAGGCATCCTCAACGCCGTGTACCAGGGCGCCGGGCAACTGGCGGTGAACGCCATGCCACCGACCCAGTGGTCCTACGACGACAGCATCAAGGATGCCGCCTATGACCCGGAAAAAGCCAAGGCACTGCTCAAGGCTGCCGGCGTCAAGGAAGGCACCGAAATCACCCTGTGGGCCATGCCGGTGCAGCGCCCGTACAACCCGAACGCCAAGCTGATGGCAGAAATGCTGCAGTCGGACTGGGCGAAAATCGGCTTGAAAGTGAAGATCGTCAGCTACGAATGGGGCGAGTACATCAAGCGCACCAAGAACGGCGAACACGACGTCAGCCTGATCGGCTGGACCGGGGACAATGGCGACCCGGACAACTGGCTCGGCACCCTGTACAGCTGCGACGCGATTGGCGGCAACAACTACTCCATGTGGTGCGACCCGCAATACGACAAGCTGATCAAACAGGCCAAGATCGTTACCGACCGCGAACAGCGCACGGTGCTCTACAAACAGGCCCAGCAGTTGCTCAAGCAGCAAGTGCCGATCACTCCTGTCGCCCACTCCACGGTCAACCAGCCATTGAGCGCCAAAGTCGAAGGATTCAAGGTCAGCCCCTTCGGGCGTAACGTGTTCTCGGGTGTCGGTATCGAGCAATAACTGATTAGCAGAACCTTGGGGGCGATTTTCGCCCTCACAGCAGACTGTTGCCTGAATTCGGCGATTTCGCCCCATGCAAACGTTTGCGATGCCTTGTATGAGTTCCACCCTCAATAGCCGGCTCAGTACAGGAGACCGGCAATAACAAGAGAAAAAAAGGAGCTTCACTGATGAAACTGAGCAACTCCGCCCTGTTGGCCCTGGCCATCAGCAGCATCACCGCAACCGCGTATGCCGAACCCCAGAGCCAGGCGTTCAACCCGGTGACGGTCAATACCAGCAATGCTCAATCCGAGGCCACCGGCTTCATCGAAGGCCAGACGATTAGCGGCAGTACCCGTAACTGGTACTCCAACGAACAACTCAAGCGTGGCGGCAAGTTCGCCTACAAGAAAAATGGTGTATCGACCCCCACCGATCGCCGGATCAACTGGGTCCAGGGCACCATCCTCAAGTACAACTCCGGCTTCACCGAGGGCACCGTCGGTTTCAGCACCGAGCTGGCGGCCTACAACGCAGTCGCGCTGGAACGTGATCGGGAAAACCTGGCCTCCAACAACGGCGGCGCTCCCGGCACTCGTCCTGGCGCCGGCAACAACCGGACCCTGACCAAAGAAGGCGGCGACGCCCAGGGGCAATGGAGCAAACTGGGCCTGGCCAACGTCAAGGCCCGCATCTCCAACACCACCCTGACTGCCGGGCGCATGAACTTCAGCAGCCCGCAAGTCGACGTCATCAGCAACCGTGCCCTGCCTTCGAGCTTCCAGGGCGTGGCCTTGCACAGTGAAGAGCTGAGCAACCTGGCCTTCGACGTGGCCACCTTCGATCGCAACTCGCCGCGTACCGAAGAAAGCCTGAGCAAATTCCGCTCCGAGTACGGCGCCATCGATGCCGAAGCCGATCACGTCAACACCGCAGGCATCAGCTACTCGCCGTTCGCCAGCCTGACCACCAGCCTCTGGGCCACCCAGGCCGAAGACATCTGGAACCAGTACTACTTCGGCGCCACCCACGTGCTGGGCGACAGCTCGGTGCTGAGCCTGACTACCGGCCTGAACTACTACAAGACCCAGGAAGAAGGCAAAGCCAAGCTGGGCGACATCGACAACGACACCTACTCCCTGTCGTTCGGCCTGACCCACCAGGCTCACACCCTGACCTTCTCCTACCAGGAAGTGAACGGTAACGAGTACTTCGACTACCTGCACGAAACCAACGGCATCTACCTGGCCAACTCCCTGCTGTCGGACTTCAACGGCCCGAACGAGAAATCCTTCCAGGTTTCCTATGGCCTGAACATGGCCGAGTACGGCGTACCGGGTCTCAAGTTCAACATCTACCAGGCACGCGGTTGGGGCATCGACGGCACCCACTACACCGGCACCGGCTATGACGGCATCCAGTCGCAAGACGGCGAACACCACTATGAATATGGGATTGGCAGCACTTACGCCATTCAAAGCGGTCCGCTGAAAGCCACCACCGTTCGCGCCACCTACACCGCACACCGGGCGAGCGAAAACCAGGCTGACGGCAGCATCAACGAATTCCGCCTGGTTACCACCATTCCGTTCAACGTCCTCTAAGGCGTGACAACCGCGGGGCCGATTCGACGAATCGGCCCCAACGACTAATCTGGCTCATGGAATACGGAGGGTTTATATGAAGATGCTTCCCTTGCGTGCGGTGGTCGCAGCCACCGTGCTGATGACCGCCATCGGTGCTTCGGCCAAACCCTTGGTGGTCTGCACCGAAGCCAGCCCGGAAGGTTTCGACCCGGTGCTCTACACCACCGCCGTAACGTCCGACGCAGCGGCGGAAACCCTGTTCAATCGGCTGGTGGATTTCAAGCCCGGCACCGCGCAGATCCAGCCGGCCCTGGCCGAAAGCTGGGAGATCAGCCCGGACGGCCTGCAATATACTTTCCACCTGCGCCCCGGCGTCGCGTTCCACACGACCGACTATTTCAAACCGACGCGCACACTCAATGCCGACGACGTGGTCTGGAGCTTCCAGCGTCAACTGGACCCCAACCACCCTTGGCACAAGCAATCTGCCGTCGGCTTTCCATACTTTGAAAGCATGGATTTCCAGAACCTGCTCAAGGCTGTCGAAAGAGTCGACGAGATGACTGTCAGGTTCACCCTGAACCGCCCTGAAGCTCCGTTCCTGCTGGACCTGGGCATGGCGTTCACCTCTATTCACTCGGCCGAGTACGCGGCGTTATTGCAAAAGGCCGACAAAATGGCCGACCTCAACAGCAAGCCGATCGGCACCGGTCCGTTCATCTTCCAGCGCTACGCCAAGGATGCCCAGGTCCGCTACAAGGCCAACCCGCAGTACTTCCGTGGCAAGCCGCCGGCTGATCCGTTGATTTTTGCCATCACCCCGGACAACAACACCCGCCTGCAAAAACTCAAGGCCAATGAGTGCCAGGTAGCGCTCTACCCTAAACCCGACGATGTCCCGAGCATCCAGGCCGACCCGGCCCTGCAAATCGCCACCATCGCGGCGATGTCCACCGGCTATACCGCGATCAACACCAGTCACAAATACCTGAGCGATGTGCGGGTGCGCCGTGCCATCGAGTTGGCCCTGGACAAACAGACCTATGTCGACACCCTGTACGGCAAGGGCAACGCGATTGCCGCGGTCAACCCCTACCCGCCCGCGCTGCTGGGCTATAACACCACGCTGAAGAACCCGCCCCAGGACCTCGACCAGGCGCGTGCGCTGCTCAAGGAAGCCGGTGTTCCGCCAGGCACGGTGTTCACCCTGTACACCCGCAACGCCGGTGGCCCGACCAACCCGAACCCGCAACTGGGCGCCCAGTTGATCCAGGCAGACCTGGCCAAGGTCGGTATCACCATCGACATCCGTGTCATGGAGTGGGCGGAGATGCTCAAGCGTGCGAAGAAAGGCGAACACGACATGGTGTCTGCCGGCTGGAGCGGCGACAACGGTGACCCGGATAACTTCCTCGGTCCGCTGCTGAGTTGCGAAGCCGCCAAAAACGGCGAAAACTACAGCCGCTGGTGCAACCCGCAATTCCAGGCGCTGATCACCCAGGCTCGGGCCACGATCGATACTGCCGAACGCGCCGCTCTCTATGAAAAAGCCCTGGTTATCCTGCACGACGAAGTGGTGTGGGTCGATCAGGCTCATCCCAAGATGTTTACCGCCCTGCGCAAGAACGTCGACGGTTACTACATGAACCCGCTGACCACCAATAACTTCGCCACCACCCAGGTGAAGTAGAAAAAACGCCGGCCACAGCCCGATCCTGGGCTGACCGGTACGCCTAACCGGCTGATGAGGTACACCAGAAGATGTTT